>PFKD01000160.1 GCA_002784125.1 Flexibacter sp. CG_4_10_14_3_um_filter_32_15 | reverse complement strand
GATTATGATTTCAGCGAAACGTGAATAAAAAATTAAAAAAACGAATTGAGTTGCACAAATTAATCGTAATTTTAGAAGTTAATCAAATTCTAAAAAACTATGAAAAGAACTATTTTACTCTCTTATATTTTTACTTTTTCAACTTTCCTTTTTTCCTCTTGTTCTATGGCTCAAAAAACGACACCTTCATCAAAAAATAATTTTTCTATTCCCTTTGATACAAATATAAACCAAACAGTTACTTATCAAGAAGGAATTGAATTTTTGAATAAATTAGAAATCTCTTATCCTCAATTTTTGCAAGTCAATGAATTTGGAATGACAGATAGTGGCGAACCCTTACACGAAATTATTTTTGAGATAAATGGAAAATTTAGTCCAATTCCTGAAACAGAAAGACAAGATAAGTTTGTTGTCTTTATAAACAATGGAATTCATCCAGGGGAATCTGATGGAATTGATGCAACTTTGATGCTCTTGCGTGATTTGTGTACAAAAGAAGAATTCAGAAATCAGTATAAGAATATCGTTTTGGTAGCCATTCCATTTTATAATGTAAGTGGCGCATTGACAAGAAACTCAACAACAAGAGCCAACCAAAATGGAGCAGCAGAATATGGTTTTCGTGGAAATGTTAAGAATTTAGACTTAAATCGTGATTTTGTAAAGTGTGATTCGAAAAATGGAGAGAGTTTTAATAAGTTATTTCAAAAATGGCAGCCTTTAGTTTATCTTGAAAATCACGTTTCGAATGGTGCAGATTATCAATATACGATGACACACTTGGCCACTCAAGCCGATAAATTAGGAGGAAAAATGGAAGAGTTTTTGAATAAAAGTTTTACACCTGCTTTAGAAAAAGCAATGATTAATAGAAACGAAGAAATGACTCCGTATGTAAATGTTTTTGGTTATGACCCTGTAAATGGTTGGGAAGGTTTTATGGATTCGCCTCGTTATTCGACAGGTTATGCTGCACTTTTTCAGACTTTTTCGATGCTGACCGAAACGCACATGTTGAAACCTTACGACAAACGAGTAAAAGCAACTTCTATTTTTATGGAAGAACTTTTAAAATATGTTCAAGCAAATGGAAAAGAACTTCAAAAAATCAAAGCAGAAGACCAAAAAGAAGTAAAAACACAAAAAGAATTTGTTTTAGATTGGGAATTAGACACAACAAGATACCGAAAACTCAATTTTAAAGGCTATGAATCTTCGACAGAAAAAAGTAAAGTTTCAGGATTGGATAGAATGAAATACCACACTTCGAAACCTTACGAGAAAGAAGTAAATTATTACGATGCGTTTAAGCCTTCTTTAAAAATTGTTGCGCCAAAAGGGTATTTGATTCCACTTGCTTATCCAGAAATTTTGGAGCGTTTGAAATGGAATGGTGTAGAAATGGATACATTAATCAACGAACAACACAAAGACCATAAGGTAGGCGTTTATTCAATCCAAAATTATAAAACCGTCAAATCGCCTTATGAAAGTCATTATTTGCATTATGATATTGAACTTTCAAAAGAAACAATGACTTTTGGAGAAGCTCTACGTTATCCAGAACAAAAATATGTTTTGGTAAAGATGAACCAAGCAGCCAATCGATATATTATGGAAATGCTAGAACCACAAGGAAAAGATTCGTTTTTTGCGTGGAATTTCTTTGATGGAATTTTGCAACAAAAAGAGCATTTTTCGCCTTATGTTTTTGAGGATATTGCAGCACAAATTTTAGAAGAAAATCCTGCTTTGAGAAAAGAATTAGAAGACAAAAAGGCAAGCGATGAAGAGTTTGCAAAAAATGCTTATTTGCAATTAGAGTTTGTTTATAAAAATTCTGTTTATCACGAAAAATCGTATCTTAAATATCCTGTTTTTAGAGTAGGGGGATAATTCTATTATTATGAAATGCTTATTTGTACTATCATTACTTCTATCTTTTTTTAGTTTTCAAAATCAAGACTGTCTGCCTTATTTTGAGTATGATGATGAGAGTTTTTGTAAAGGACAAACAAAGCTCTTGATTTAAGGTATTCAACCTGTAATGCTTATGATGATGAAAATATTGCTATAATAGATAATTTATATTTTTTCTTAGAGAAACACCAAGAAGTAAAACTTGAAATCGCAGTTTATTCGAATTGTAGAGGAAGCAAAAGGTATAATCTGTTACTTAACTGAACGAAAAGCAAATAATATAAAGCAGTTTTTAGTAAATAAAGGAATAGATGAAAGTAGACTTTCTGCAAAAGGATATGGAAGATTTCTTTTCAAAGATTGTCAAGATTGCAACGAATGTATAAATGAAAAAGTTGAAATTGCAAATGGCTTGGTAGAAATAAAAATTCTTTAGTAAATAAAAAAGTGTCCTTATTTCTGAACGAAATAAGGGCTATTTTGTAATTAGAAATTATTTACTTCTCCAATTCATATTCTTGCATTTTTCTATAAAGCGTTGTTAGTCCAATGCCTAATATTTTAGCTGTTTCAGATTTGTTATTTTCTGTATGCGCCAAAACTCGTTTCATGTGGTGTTTTTCTACTTCAGCAAGGCTTGTAAGGGGAGTAATTATGCTTCCATTGGTTGCTCCTGTTTGCCCAAATAACAAAACATCTGGAGTAAGTGTGTCATCAGACATAATAACGGCTCTTTCGATTACGTTTTTAAGCTCTCTTACATTTCCTTTCCAGCTATATGTTTGAAGTTTTTCGATAAAATCTTGGTCAATGGTAGGACTTTTCTTTCCCATTTTGGCAGAAAAATATTTTACAAAAAAACGTGCTAAGAGCTCAATATCTCGTCCACGTTCTACAAGTGGTGGCAAGTGAATTTGAAAAACAGCCAAACGATAATATAAATCCAAACGAAATTTGTTTTCTTCGGCTTCCTTTAATAATTCTCGGTTTGTTGCTGCAATAATTCGGGTTTGAATTTTGGTAACTTTTGTATCTCCTACTTTTATGAATTCGCCAGTTTCAAGAAAACGCAATATTTTAGCCTGTAACTCTAAAGGCATTTCACCAATTTCATCTAAAAATACAGTTCCTCTATGTCCTTCTTCCAAAAGACCTCGTTTGTCTTTATTTGCTCCTGTAAAAGCGCCAGATTTATAACCAAAAAGTTCGGATTCTAATAAGTGAGGAGCAAAAGCACTACAATTCAGCGCAACAAAAGGTTCTTTTGCTCTATCGCTTTCGTAGTGAATAGCTTGTGCAAAAACTTCTTTTCCAGTTCCTGTTTCTCCTGTCAGAAGTACGGTTGTGGCTGTTGGAGCAACTCTTCTTGCAAGTGTAATTGATTTTTTGAGACTATCTGATTCTCCAATTACGGAATCAAAACCATAATTGCTTTGGGCTTTGTTTGTAATTCTGCTTAGGCGTTGTTGTAATCTTGCTTTTTCAATTCCATTAGCTACCAACGGCAAAAGGCGGTCATTATCATCACCTTTTGTGAGATAATTGAACGCCCCATTTTGAATAGCTTTTACGCCATCTTTTATAGTTCCGTAAGCCGTAATGACTATTATTTCTGTATTTGGATATTTTTCTTTGTAGGTTTTGGTGGCTTCTACACCATCGCCATCAGGTAGTTTTACATCAGTCAGAATGAGGTCAAAGTCATTTTTTTCTAATGCCTTGAATGCTTCTGAAATATTTTTTGCCTGTATAATGTCATATCCTTCTAACTTTAAAGTTCTTGTGAAGAGTTTTAATAATTGTTCTTCATCATCAATAAGTAATATTGAGCCTTCCATTCAACGTGCTATTAAATTTTTGAGTAGTATCTATAAGGTTATTTATGTGTTGAAGAGATTTTTCATTTTCTTCATTATTCTTCCATTCTACTAAATTATGTTCTAGTTGATTGAGAAAAGAATTAGTTTGCATCTGACTAATTTGAGGCTGCTTTTCTACAACTTCTTTTACAGTAATGATATAACCTGCAAATTGTTTGTTTCTATTTTTGTTTGTATAAAATCTTTGTTGAGTTACTTGATAGACATATTCTTGCCCATGATCTTCCATACGCAAAATACGTGAATGTGCATTGCTATCTTTATCTTGAATCAAGTTAGTTTCAGAAGGTTGTAATGTATGATTATCAATAGAACGAGGTTTGAGGGTCGGTGCAATTAACTTTCTCATCAAATTACTTTTGAGAGCCATATCAGGGGCATACTTTCCCATCCAGTCTTTTGGTTTTCCTACCTGCATCAAATATGCTAACAAATCATTGATAGCTACTACATTCAAGTTTTCATCTAAAACCAAAACGCCTTCTTGCAACTGATTCATTACAGCTTGTGTATGTTTATTTTTGTACATCAGTTTGGCTACCGAAGACTCTTCATGTTCTTTCAAACGAGTTACCATCATATTAAAAGTAGAAGCAAGAAGTCCCAGTTCGTCGGTTGTTTTTATTTGCAAGTATTGAGAATAATCATAATTAGCAACAGCTTCTAATTTTTCTTTCAGACGATTAAGAGGTCTTGTAATGTAGATTGGAAAATACAAAATAAAGACAAATGTAAGTCCTACACTAAGCAAACCTAAAGTAATAATAAATATAGAGTTATTGTCAGCAAGTTCCTTAGCATACGCATTACGAGCTAAAACTGCTTTTTTATTGAGATTATAAATAACTAAAACTTGGCTTTTGGTGGCTTGATAAGCAGGCTCTATTTGGTTGGCATAAAGGCTTATAGATAAATTATTTTTGGTCTGGGCTGTTTCAAAATTAGCTATATAGTTCGTATAATTTGTGTGAAGCTCTGTTACTAATTCAGCTTCATTTTGTTCTGTAATATTGGCTGATTGCAATTCGAAGTTATGTTCAAAATCTGCTTTGGCTTTCTTGTAATTACTCGTTATTTGAGAAGAATAATTAGGGTCATGTAACATGATTTGTTGCGCTTGTCTAGCCTCATCAAGAGAACTAAGCATAGCAACAGTATAGTCAATTGAAGTAAAATTATCTGCTAAAACCCCTTCTGAACTTTTTTCTAATTTATATACAGCATACCCACCAACGACTGCCAATAGTGAAATCACTACAAACAACATCATTAGACCAATAAAAAGTTTGGTACGCAAACGCATAAAAAAAAATAGTTTAAAAAATTGACAATATAATCTTCTGACTATTTATATATAATCATGACTTGTGCCGAAACCCAAATACTCACGCAAAAAAGCGCAAAAAGTAGCTTTAAAGCCTATATTAGATATATTTTTGAAAATTGGAGGGATAAAAAAATAATTCATTTTACCAAAATGAAAAACTCTATTTTCATTTTGGTAAAATAAATTACTAAAAAAAGTTTATTATTGTTGAATAAGGGGGGTATAAAAAAATCGTTTAAAATCAATAGAAGAGAATATTTTACGTACCTTTGTTAGACAAAAAATCATGTTTTATATTTGATTCGTTCGATAATTAGGCATTATACGCCATACTGTTGAGTATCTATACAAATAGTTACAGGGCCGTCATTGAGTAAGTTTATTTTCATATCTGCTCCAAATTTCCCCGTCTGTATGGGTTTTTCTAATTTATCTTCTAGTGCTTTTATCATTTGTTCATACAATGGAATGGCAATAGAAGGAGGTGCAGAATCCGTAAAAGAAGGACGGTTTCCTTTTTTTACATTGGCATATAAAGTAAATTGACTGACTAATAAAATATCTGCATCTAAATCTTTTACCGAAAAATTCATTTTATCATCTTGGTCAGAAAAAATACGCAATCCAACTATTTTTTTACTAAGCCATTCAATCGTTTTTGTAGTATCAGTAGCTGCAATGCCTAAAAATACAAGTAAACCGTTTTTTATTTCACCGACTATATCATCTTCTACCACAACAGAAGCTCGTGTAACTCGCTGAATAAGTGCTATCATACTAAAATATATTTTATAGCTAAAAATTGAAGTTATATTCAACATGAGTGACATTTAAAAAAGGCAAATCTTTGCCAAATTTTATTCTGTATAAATGTCTTTTTTCCATAACGTAGGTTTTGCAAACCCTACGTTATGGAAAAAAGCAAACTATTATTTTGTCAAAAATTGGTCAATTTGCAGAATTTGAAAAATGTCACTCATATTGTACCTATTGAATAATTTTACAAAACAATAATCAATTTTGCCAAAAATTAAGATGATAAAAGTACAGACTGTTTGTAGAAAGTCGTAATTTTGTAAATTCTAATTTTTAATAGAATTGAATAGATAAAGTTATGAAATACAAGTTGCATCGCTTTCCAGTTTTTATGATTTTGAGTTTAGTTGTAATGGCTTTTACTTTACAAAGTTGTGGCGAGGATGAAATAAGTGAGGAAGAAAAAGCAAAAAATATACTGATGGGTAGTTTTGAGAATATCAAACGAATTTATAGCGAAAAAGGATTACTCAAACTAAAAATTGAAGCTCCTTTGGAATATATTTATCAAAATCAAGATCTCTATTATCCCAAAAATTTCCGAGTTAGTATGTATAATCCAAATGGAGATATTACAACTACACTCACAGCAGATTCAGGTCGTTATGAGCAAATCAATAAACTCTATCACGCTTACGGAAATGTAGAAGTGATTAATCACGAGCAAGAACAGAAAGTAAATACGCCAGAATTACATTGGAATGAGTTTAAAAGAGAAATTTATACGGATAAAGAAATTGCTATCAAAACGCCAACCGAAACACTTTATGGAGTTGGAATGACTTCAAATGAAGAATTTAGTAAATACAAAGTGTGGCAACCAACAGGAAGTTTTATATACAAAGAAAGAACAGAAGGATTCGAAAAGCCTGACAGTACAGATATGAAAAACAAAAAAAGTAATCCAAGTTCACTCTTTCAAGAAACTGCACCCAAAAAATAGCCTACTTAAACACATTCTTTAGAGTACAAAAAATGCAAAATTAACACTACCTTTGCCAAAATTTTTATTTTATAAATCTAGTCAATGAAATTACTTGAAAATATTTTATTAGCCTTTTGTGTTGCTTCTTTGGCAATCGGTGTTCATCAGCTTTATTATTACGAAGTGCAAGAAGTCTATTGGATTTTGAGCCTTTCTGTATTTTTATTTTTGATTTATACGTGGGTAAAATCAAAAAATACCGAAAAACAAAAAGTAGAAACAGAACAAAAGAAAAAACAAGACAATAAAAACAAGAGTAAAACAGAAAAACAATACATAGACAAAGAAAGCTCTAATTATACACCACCCAAAAAGAAACGCAAAAAAAGAAATTAATTATTTCATTTTCCAATCCCTAATTCCCAATCTCCAATTCCTATAATGAACCCTTGGATTCCCATATTTATATCACTTTTATTTTCGGCTTTTTTCTCGGCTATCGAAATTGCTTTTATTTCGGCAGACCGTCTGCAACTAGCCTTAAAACAAAATGAAGGGGGACGGACAGCAAAATTATTATATAGGTTCTACAAATTAGAAGATTATTTTATCTGTACGACACTTACAGGAAATACAATTTCGCTGGTTTTGTATGGAATTTTTATGGCACAGGTTTTAGATCCACCTCTCAAAGAATTATTTTCTAATCTGCTCCTAAATAATGACGCTCTTATCGAAACGGCCGTTTTGGGAAGTCAGACCATTTTATCGACGATGCTTGTTTTGGCAGTAGCTGAGTTTTTGCCCAAAAGTATTGCTCTAGCAAGTCCAAACCGAATTATTGAAGTCTTGGTGCATTTTATGAAAGCAGTTTATTTCCTTTTTTATCCTTTTGTTTGGGTAATCATAAAGTCTGCCAAATGGTTTACAAGAGTTGTTTTTAAGATAGAAGAAAATAGAGAACTTCCACTTTTGGGGATTTCTGACCTCAATCATTATATCCAAAGGTTGAGTGGTTTGCAGGGCGAAAAGTCAAATGTAGATGCTGATTTATTTCAAAATGCAGTAGAATTCAGAACGCTAAAAGTGAGAGATTGTATGATTCCTCGTACTGATATAGTTTCTATTTCTACTGATGAGAGTATCGAAAAACTACAACAACTTTTTGTAGAAAGTGGACATTCCAAAATCATTATTTATAAAGACACCATCGATAATGTAATTGGTTATAGCCACGCTTTGCGCCTTTTTGATAATCCTGAAACAATAAAAAATGTAACAGATAGTATTTTCTTTGTTCCTGAAACAATGCACACCAATGAACTCATGATGCGTTTTATTGCTACTCGTAAAAGTATGGCATTAGTAACTGACGAGTTTGGTGGAACAGCAGGAATTGTTACGATTGAAGATATTGTGGAAGAAATTTTGGGAGAAATAGAAGACGAACACGATGAAGAAGGTTTGTTTTTTGAACAAATTGATGAAAAAACATTTCTGCTTCATGCTAGATACGACATTCAAGAACTCAACGAAAAATATAATTGGAATATCTTAGAAGGCGATTATGATACACTAGGAGGATATATTTTGGAGAAATTAGGCACAATGCCAGAAGCTGGAACGCAAATCAAAGACGATAATTTTATTATTCTTGTCAAAGAAATGCAAGGCGCACGTATCGACATTGTAGAAATTCATTTTTATGAAACTCCTCGTTCGGAAAAAGAAGAAGATACAAATTAATTCAAGTTTTACTTTTATTTGAAAAATTAGCTAAATCAACTATTTTGAAAAATCAGAACAAGAAAAAAACACTTTTATCGTCTTTTCCCTCCAAATTTTTAAGGACATCAGTATTTGTTTTACTGAATTTGTTTTGCCTTTTTTTTGCTCAATCTGCTACTGCTCAAAACGATTCTATTCCAGCAAATGAATTATCTTTGGCTGATTCATTGATGAGAAAAACGAGCGATTCTACTGATATGGAAGTTCCTACTGATACTACTAAGATAGACACCACTCAAAATATCCAACCAATAACAGGAAGCAAGTATTTCAATAAAAAAAATAATCAAGATACCACAAAAACAGCCGTTACAGATACTACAGCACAAGACAGTACAGCTACAACAGCAGCATTATCACAAGAAGAACCTCCAAAAATAAACACAGATAGTATAGAATATGCAGCCAATTCAGTATGGAAACTCTATGAAGAAGATTTGTATTTGAATACCAAAAGAGAAATTCATCCAGATACTTCGGTGCATAACTTTCATAGGTATAATATCATTCAAAAAAATGATTATAGCTATCAAGATTTGGGTAATTTAGGAACAGCTTCACAATCTATTTTTTATCAAGAACCTAATCAAATTGGTACTCGGTGGGGAATTACAGCCTACGAACCCTATATTCGAAGACCTGCCGAAATTCCCTATTTCAATACACTTGCGCCTTATGTAGATATTTATTTGGTGCAGGGAGGACAAGGAAAATCGTGGTTAGATGTAGATTTGAGTAGAAATGTAAATCCTGATTGGAATGTAAGTATTTTTTATAGGCGTTTGAGTGCAAATAAAGTAATTAATCGGGCTTTTAGAAGGAATGACGAACAAATGGAACATCAAACATTTAGCTTTACAAACCGATTTTTTTCTAAGAATCATCGTTATAAAATGCTCGCTCATTTTTCTTGGTACGACCACAATATGCTAGAAACTGGAGGTGTACAGCCTACCATTTCTTTAGATGGTTTTAGCAATCAAAGCGTTATTGATACACTTGTTCAGTTAGATAATTCTCAGCTAGATTACAACTTACCTAATTTTGGAAATGTAGTTCAATATGGACGTACTTTTCATATTTATCAGCAATACAGCATTACAAAAGGAGGACAGTTAGAAATTTTTCAACTCACAGATTATTCTCAAAATACAAATAGATATGGCAATGAAGCAGGAGATTATGCTGCAAATTTAGATTTTTATAATCAATTTTCCGACTTTCCATCTGTTTCGGCAGCAAATGGTTTTACATACAGAACAGCTTTTACACAACTAGAAAATAAAGCAGGAATAAAAGGACGAATAAATAACTTTCAATATCGAACCTATGCCAAACTTCGAAATTATGATGTGCGTTATGATTTTCCATTTGCACAAGGAGAAATACAAACTAGCCAAAAAATAGAGATTGAACCTGAGCTTTTTGTAGGTGGTGGATTGCGTTATTTTCTTAATTCGAAAAAGAATGATAAACTAGAAAGCAGTACAAAAGAATATGAAAAAGAGAATAATTTATTAGATTCTCTTTCAACAAAAGATTCTACTCAAATTAGTAGTAAACCTTCTATTTCTATAAAAGACAATACAATTTCTGTTGTTTCATATATCGATGCTTCGGCAGAATATCAACTCGTTTCGGATTTGGTGGGAGATTATAGAATTTCGGCAGAATGGATTAGAAATAATTTGACTGTCGGACTAAATAGAACTGTTTATTCGCCTTCTATGGCACAAAAATACTCTTTTCAACCACAACTGCGCTGGCAAAATGATAATTTTCAGCGAACAACAAACGATAAAATTTATGCTTCCATTGCGTTTAATCCTTTGCAGTTGCCATTTTTAAATAAAGTAGATTCTTCTTATAAAATTTTACTTCGTCCCTATATTTCGGCAAGTAATATTCAGAATTTGGTCTATAATGATTCTAATTCAGTAGCTCGTCAGACCTCAAAAGCAACACAACCTATTTCGGCAGGACTTGTAATGAAAGGTTCGTATAATAAATTAAATGCCCTTTTAGATGTGCGCTACAATCAAAATTGGGGAGAAGATTTGGTCAGAATGTCTCCTGTTTTTGTCAATTTATTGTTCTTTTATAAAGATAAATTATTTGATAATGCAATGGATGCAGAAATAGGAACAGATATTCATTTCCATAGCAAATATAAAGCAGATGCGTATAATCCACTTATCCAACAATTCCATTTACAAGATAAATATAATGTAGGTGGTTTTCCTCAAATGGATTTATTTTTCAATTTTAAAGTGAGTAGAGCCAAGATTACGATGAAGGTAAATAATGTTTTGCTAGATGCAGCAGGACAAGGTTATTACGATACGCCCCTATATATTGCTCAACCTCGTGCTTTTGAAGTGGTAATTAATTGGTTGTTTTTTAATTAAAATGTAGCATATTCTTTATATTCAGTAGCTTTAAAGTATAATCTTAAAATACACCCTACTATTTTTTAAATCCTCATTGACGGCTTCACTTGAACCTCAATGAGGATTTATTTTGCCCTATTTTTCAAAAGAAATCTGAATTTTTTAAGTTTTAATGAGCTAGTTTGTACATTGTTTTTTGTATGTAATAATGAAGGCACTAATTAAATATTGATAGAATTCAAGTTTAGGAATAAGAATTAAATAAACTACTATTTAAAAATATATAACTAATTGATGTAGTTTAAATTCGTAATTATTCCTTAGTTATCGTTTTCACTTTTATTTTTTAATAAAATCACTACTCAAAAATCAAAATTAATCAAATCATTATGAAAACTTATTTTTTTATAATCCTGATATTATTAGGATTTACAGTACAAGCCAACGCACAAACAGACCCAGTTGAACGAACCAAACAAAAAGCAAAAAACAAAACCAATAATCGCATCGACAATAAAATCGATAACAAACTAGATGAAGGTTTGGATGCGCTTGAGGGACTTTTCAAACGCAAGAAAAAGAAGAAGAAGAAAAAAGAAGAGGAGGAAAAAGAAGACAACAATTCAGATAATAATTCAAATCAATCCACACAAACAAGGTCAGAAAATGACGGCACAGGTTTCCTAAACAAAATGCTTGGAGGTGAAGGAAATATAGAAGTAAAATCTAGCTATACTTTTAACATGAGTGACATTTATAAAATCTAAAATAGTCCTTTCCTAGCAACAAAGTTGCGTAACCTTTGTAGAATGATAATAAAAAATAAATTT
Source organism: Flexibacter sp. CG_4_10_14_3_um_filter_32_15 (assembly GCA_002784125.1). GTDB lineage: Bacteria > Bacteroidota > Bacteroidia > Cytophagales > Bernardetiaceae > Bernardetia. Next base: position 3 of record PFKD01000160.1, on the reverse strand, counting down.
CAA
>PFKD01000015.1 GCA_002784125.1 Flexibacter sp. CG_4_10_14_3_um_filter_32_15 | reverse complement strand
TTTTTTTTCGTGCGTTTACCCTAGTAGTTGTCAGTATTTAGATTCTACAAATTTACTAATACTTTCTCAAAACCTTATTCCTAAATAAAAAGTTAGCCTATTTTATTTCAAAATATTATTTTAGACCTTGTTTTCAGACCCTAAGGGTTTTCGAAAACCCTTAGGGTCTTACTGAATACAAAACTACTTTCAATGCAACGCAAAGAACGAATCAACAACTTACTTTCTGCTCTAAATAAAAATCTTTACGAACGTCAAGAACCCATGCAATTAGCTCTTTTGACAGCCGTTGCTGGGGAAAGTCTTTTTATGCTCGGCGCACCGGGGGTAGCCAAAAGTTTGATTGCTCGTAAGCTAAAATTTGCTTTTACAGCAGGACAATCTTTTGAGTATTTGATGAATCGTTTTAGTACGCCTGATGAGGTTTTTGGTCCTGTTTCTATCAAAAAATTAAAAGATGAGGATAAATATGAACGCCTGACAGACAAGTATTTACCGGGGGCGACGGTGGTTTTTTTAGATGAAATTTGGAAGGCAAGTCCTTCGATTCAGAATGCACTTTTGACTGTTCTGAATGAGAAAATTTATAGAAATGGAGAACAAGATGTAAAAGTAGAACTAAAGGGATTGATTGCAGCTTCGAACGAACTTCCACCCAAAAATGAAGGTTTGGAGGCTCTCTGGGATAGATTTTTGGTGCGTTATATGATTTCTGAAATAAAAGAAAGTGGTAATTTTCTACAAATGCTGACTTCTTCGGAAGATGTTTATAAAGATACCGTTTCGGACGAACTAAAGATTACGGCAGAAGAAAATCAAGAATGGAGCAAAGAAATTGATGAAATAGAATTACCAACAGAGGTTTTGAATACAATCCAACTCGTCAAAAAGCAGCTTGATGATACCGATAATCAGATTGGAAATGTGTATTTTGTTTCGGATAGAAGATGGAAAAAAATAATTCGCCTTTTGAAAACATGTGCTTTTTTGAATGGACGCAAAAAAGTCAATCTCATGGATTGTTTCTTGATTACGCATTGTGTTTGGAATCAGCCAGAACAGTTGGATAAAGTGCGTCATTTGGTTTCGGAAGTGATACGCAAACATGGCTATTCTATTTCGTTGAATTTGACAGGATTACGACAAGAAATAAAAGAATTAGAAACCGAAATTGAGAAAGAAACAAAAGTAAAACACATCACAACACGAGAAGAACTCTATCCCGTCGAACAAGAATTTTATCAAGTCATGAATTTGGAAACTTCAATGGATGGAAAATACATTAAACGAGCCGATTTTGATAGATTGACACAAGAAGAAAGTACAATAAATGTTTATGATGACGCTTTCAAACTGACCTATAAAGTAAAAGCAAAAAAGCCATCACAACAGCACCAGATTCATTTGTTTCATAATGCTCAATTATTAGCTTTGGGTTTACGCACTCACAAAGTAGAAAAAGATGAAATTATTTACAGAAAACCTCATCAACTTATAGAAAAATATTGGAATGAAAAACTAGAGGAACTTTTAGAATATGTAAATGATAATTTGCAAAAACTAGACACCGAAAAGCCAGAAGAATGGTACGAATTAGACCAAAATCTGTTTGTAGATGCTCGTCTTGCTCCGATTGTGAAAGCAAATTTGAATGATTCTATCAATCAACTCAATGATATTCAACTGAAATTAGAGAAATTGAAGTATTATTATAAAAACTTGGAAGGGTAAAATTATACAAAACCCATAGAGACAAAACCTTATTTTTTATTGAAACAAAACAGTAGAGAATAAGGTTTTTTTGTGGATTTTAAATACAAAATAGAAATTTGTATTTTCATTCTCCCATTCCCTAATCTCCATTTTCCATTTCCCAAAAAGAATGCTCAAAATCGCCTTTTCTCCTATCTACACACACCCATTGCCCGAAAATCATCGCTTTCCTATGCTAAAATATGAATTGTTGCCAGAGCAATTAATGTATGAAGGAACAGCCACAAAAGAAAACTTCTTTGAGCCACTTCCGATTTCAGAACAAAAAATTTTGAGAGCGCATACAGCAAAATATTGGAACAAACTCAAAAATCTTTCTCTGACTAAAAAAGAAGAACGAAAAACAGGTTTTCCACTTTCTGCAAAACTTATCAAAAGAGAAATTACGATAGCAGGAGGAACAATCCAAAATACAGAATTTGCCTTGAAATATGGTGTCAGTTTGAATATTGCAGGAGGAACGCACCACGCTTTTACCGAACATGGCGAAGGTTTTTGTTTGTTAAATGACATTGCTTTGGGTGCATATCATTTGATTGATGAACATAATTTTGATAAAATTTTGGTGGTAGATTTGGATGTGCATCAAGGAAATGGAACAGCAGAGATTTTTGAAAACGACAAACGAGTTTTTACATTTAGTATGCACGGAGAAAAAAACTATCCTTATAAAAAAGAAAAATCAGACCTTGATATTGAGCTAAAAGACGGAACAGACGACAAAACCTATCTAAAAATCTTAAAAGAAACACTACCAAAACTTATTCAAGAACAAGAACCACAATTTATATTTTTTCAGTCAGGTGTAGATATTTTGGAAACCGACAAACTAGGACGTTTGGGAATGACCCAGCAAGGCTGCCGAGAACGTGATTTGTTTGTTTTTGGGGAGTGTAAGAAAAATAACATTCCTGTTTCTGTAAGTATGGGAGGTGGATATTCGCCCAAAATTGCTGACATTATAGAAGCTCATGCAAATACGTATCGGTTGGCGCAGGAAATATATTTTTGAAAAACTAAATACCACTTTTACAGTTCTTTAAATTGTTCTCACTTCAAAAAAATGTATATTTGTGAGATTTTATAGGAATTTAATTGACTATTTTTGTTAGGTAATAAAACCCAAATCAAGACGATACGATAAATTTTTACTAGAAAAAACGATTATTTTATTCTCTGACACTTTGAAAGTGTCGGCTACACTATATCCTTAAAAACCTCCTTTATGCAACGATACTCCATTCTTTGGGCAGACGATGAAATTGAATTCCTCAAACCTCATATTTTATTTTTAGAGAAAAAAGGCTACGATGTAAAAGCCGTAAATAGTGGCGCAGATGCCCTTGAAGCAGCCGAAAAAGAAAATTTTGATATTGTATTTTTAGATGAAAATATGCCAGGGATGTCAGGTCTTGAAACCCTAACAGCTATAAAAGCTATCCGTCCTTCTCTTCCTGCCATTATGATAACGAAAAGCGAAGAAGAGCATATTATGGAAGATGCCATCGGTGCAAAAATTGCCGATTATTTGATAAAACCTGTCAATCCGAATCAGATTCTGCTTTCTATCAAAAAGATTTTAGACCAAAAAAGATTGGTTACTGAAAAGACAAATTTGAGTTATCAGCAAGATTTTAGAAATCTTTCTATGATTTTTCAAGATGATTTGGATTTTGATGGGTGGGTAGAAGCCTATAAAAAATTGATTTATTGGGAATTAGAAATTGAAGATACCGAAAACCAAAGTATGCAAGAGATTTTAGAATCTCAAAAAGAAGAAGCCAATATTAGTTTTGCCAAATTCATTCAAAATAATTACGAATATTGGCTCAATGATGCAGGGGATGACGAATATCCGATGATGTCGCATGATATTATGGGAGAATGGGTTTTCCCTCTTTTGGAAGACAAAAAACTAAATGAAGAACGACCTTTATTTTTTATTTTGATAGATAATTTGCGTTACGACCAATGGAAAGTAGTCGAACCACTTTTAGCAGAATATTTTACAGTCAAAGATGAAAAAGTATATTCTTCTATCTTGCCAACTACTACGGCGTATGCTCGTAATGCTATTTTTTCAGGACTTTTACCTTCCGAAATGGCAGAAGATCATCCAGATATTTGGGTAGAAGACCAAGACGACGGAGGAAAAAACAACTTTGAAGATGAGTTTTTGAAGCGTCAAATGAAAGAGTTTGGTTTTGGAGATACAAAAACAACCTACAATAAAATTCTAAGAAATCATCAAGGGAAGCTATTAGTAGAGAATTTCAATACGCTACAACAAAACGAGTTTAATGTTATCGTTTATAATTTTGTAGATATGCTTTCTCATGCACGTACAGATACGGCTGTTGTTCGTGAACTTGCGCCTGATGAAGCAGCCTACCGTTCGGTAACAAAATCGTGGTTTCTACATTCTCCTTTGTGGGATATGTTAAAGAAAATTGCAGAAGTAAATGGTCGTTTGATTATCACAACTGACCACGGAACAATTCGCACCAAACGTCCTTATAAAATAATAGGTGACCGAAACACAAACACAAATTTGCGCTACAAACAAGGAAAAAATCTAAATTACAATCCTAAAAATGTGTTGGTAGCCAAAGACCCTGCAAAATTCTTTTTACCTCGTCAGAATGTTTCGACAAGTTTTGTTTTTACGACAGAAGATTACTTTTTTGCGTATCCAAACAACTACAATCACTACGTAAAATATTATAAAGATACTTTTCAACACGGAGGAATTTCGTTGGAAGAAATGATAATTCCTTTTATTGAATTGGAAGCGAAATAGTAATCAGTAAATAGTTACCAGTAATCAGTTAAGAAAAATTCCTTTTTGAATATATTGTTTTAAGCAATTTACTCAAAAAGGAGTTTTTTATTTTTGACTTTCTGCAAAATCAAGGAGTTTTTGGGTAACTTTTGATGTATAAAAATAGGTTCTTGATTCTCTTTTCCAAGTATTGCGTTGTTTATGTTTTGTTTTTATTCTGTTGGTGGGTTCTAGCAAAAAATCAATATTTCTCAAACTTATATCTTCTGTTTTTAAGAGATACGACTTTTGATTTTTCTGAAATTCTATTTGTGTAGGCGTAAGCGTGAAATCTAAAAGCTCAAAATTATTCTTTTGTAACTGTTTCAGAATGTCATTTACTACATAATTTCTATATAAAAAAAGAGCCAAAATCCACAAAACTAACAAAATAACAAAAACGGCACTCATACCTAAAATATCTGTTTGTGTAGAACTATCAGTGTTATAAACCAAAATCAAACTGATAATTCCTACAATAATCAATACTAAAATTTCGAATGAAAAAACGGTATTTTTTAATAACTCTGTTTTAGAAAACTTTGCGTTTGGTTTCATCGGTAAAAGTTGGTTTATGCTTCAAAAATTAAAATTAGTCAAAAAAAATCCTTTCTAAAAGAATTGTTTTAAGCAACTCATTCAAAAAGGAATTTTTAATTTTCATTCTTTGTCTTTAAAAAATCATTACAAACTCAAACGATTTTCTATTTCATTTGTCAAAAATTCTTTCAACACATCAATTTCGATGCTATCCAAAACTTCTTCTGCAAAGGCTTGTAATAATAGAACTTTTGCTTTTTGTTTCGGAATTCCTCTTGCTTGTAAATAAAATAAAGCCTCTTCATCTAGTTTTCCAGTTGTTGCGCCATGCGAACATTTTACATCATCTGCCCAAATTTCAAGTTGAGGTTTTGTATTCAGAATTGCATCATCGGAAAGCAAAACATTTTTATTCGACTGAAAAGCATTTGTTTTTTGTGCAGCCTGACGAACAAATATTTTTCCATTAAAAACAGCTCTTGATTTACCATCTAAAACGCCTTTGTAGGTTTCATTACTGTACGAATTTGGTCTTATGTGGTCAATTACGGTATGATTATCAACGTGTGTTTTTTCGTTCAATAAATAAAGTCCGTTCATAAAACTCTCACAATGTTCTCCAGAAATAATTCTCAAATCATTACGAATTAATTTTCCAGCCAAAGAAATTGTCGTATTTGTAAAACTGCTATTGTCGGCTTGTTTTGTGTGTGTGCTTCCTACTTGAAACTGACTTTTTGCATCAATTTGTAATTTATACTGCTTTACATTTGCGTATTTCTCAACATTTACAGAAGTCAGAATATTTGTCAAGTTTGGATTTTCGCCTTTTGTGATATAGTTTTCTACCACTGTACAACGGCTATTTTCTCCAACAGAAATATAATTTCTGAGCTGTGAAAGCGTATTTTTCTGACTTGCATCATTTACAAAATAAACAAAAACAGGAAGTTCTAATTCTTGATTATTTTCTAACTCAATAACATAACCGTCGGTAGCAAAGGCAGTATTGATGTCAGAAAAAATACTAACCGAATCCTTGCCAGATGTACTTGGAAACTTATCCAAAAATTTCTCAAAGGTAGAACTAGAAGTTTCTGTATTTGAAAGCGTTTTGATAGAAATTTTATCGTTGGTTGTTTTGATATCAGAATGTTTCTCTGAAAAATGACCATTGATAAAAACAAGAATGTGAGAATTTAAGTCTTTATTTTTATTCAAAAAATAATCAAATTCATTCAAATCTAAATCAGAGTTTGAAGAGTCTTTTTCACTTTGTAAATCAAATTTATTAGAAAGAATAGATTTTATATCTGTAAATTTCCATTCTTCATTTCTTGTTGTCGGAAAAGCATTGTTTTCGATAGCTTCTAAAGCCGTTTTTTTGGCTAAAGTAAGTTTATCTGTATTTATATTTTCGCTTACTTTTTCAGCTAGGTCTTCAAAAGGAGCTAAAAAAGTAGATTTTATATCGTCTAAAGTAGTTGTCATAAATAAAATTAAGTAGGGAACAGCTTCCAAGCTGTTCGTCATAAAAAAAGATTTCAATCATCAATTTACTGTCTTGACAGCTTGGAAACTGTCAGTTAGGTTTAACCAGCAGCAACTTCTTCTTTTATCCAATCATAACCCTTTGCTTCCAATTCTAAAGCAAGTTCTTTTGTACCCGATTTTACGATACGACCTTGATACAAAACGTGAACAAAATCTGGAACGATATAATCTAAAAGGCGTTGATAGTGCGTTACTACAATGACTGCATTATCTTTATTTTTGAAACGATTAACACCATTTGCAACAATTTTGAGGGCATCAATATCAAGTCCAGAGTCTGTTTCGTCCAAAATAGCTAGTTTTGGTTCTAGCATAGCCATCTGAAAAATCTCATTTTTCTTTTTCTCTCCACCTGAAAAACCTTCATTCAAAGCTCTAGTCAAAAGTGAAGAATTCAATTCCATTTCAGCAGCTTTTGCTTTCATTAATTTCAAAAATGAAACAGCATCTAATTCTTCTTGTCCTTTGTATTTACGAATTTCGTTTACAGCCGTTTTCATGAAAGTAGCATTGCTTACTCCTGGAATTTCGATAGGATACTGAAAAGCTAAAAATATTCCTTCGCCTGCCCGTTCTTCTGGCGCAAGGTCTAAGAGGTCTTTTCCTTCAAATGTTGCGCTTCCTCCTGTTACTTCGTAGTCTTCTCTTCCTGCCAAAACCGAAGCTAACGTACTTTTACCAGAACCATTGGGTCCCATGATAGCGTGAACTTCGCCAGCTTTTACTTCAAGATTAAGTCCTTTTAAGATTTCTTTTGCGCCTGCACCTGTATCGATACTAGCTTGTAAGTTGTTTATATTGAGCATTTTTGAATGGTTTCTTTTTTATGAAAAACGTTAGATTATAAAGTAAGGAAGTCTAAAATTCTATTCTGAATAGAAATAAATTATTTAGACTAATTATAAACTAACTAGAATTTGGGTGCAAAGTTCGTAAAGAATTGAAGAAAATGCAATTTTTATGATTTATTTTGTGTGAAAAGAAATTTTTACACTCAAAGCCTAAGGATTTTTGAAACCCTTAGGGCTTAACCCTTATAAAATGAACAAAAAAAACGACTGGAAAACCCTTTCCACAAAAACAGTTTATGAAAACAACTGGATTCATGTAAAAGAAAATCAAGTTATTAATCCAAGTGGAAATAATGGAATTTATGGCGTTGTTCATTTCAAAAATGCAGCTATCGGAATTGTTCCTTTAGATGCAGAAAATAATACCTATTTGGTCGGACAATGGCGTTATGCACTCAATGAATATTCGTGGGAATTGCCCATGGGAGGCGCACCAACAGACGATTATCTGCTACATGCACAGCGAGAATTAGAAGAAGAAACAGGCTTAAAAGCCAAAAAATGGCAAAATATCATGAAACTGCATACTTCAAATTCGATTTGTGATGAAGTCGGGTATGTTTTTTTGGCACAAGAATTAGAACAAGGGGAAATGCAACCCGAAGAAACTGAAAATTTAGAAATACAAAAAGTTCCTTTTCAAAAGGCTTACGAAATGGTTTTGAATGGAGAGATTACTGATGCAATAAGTGTTGCAGGAATTTTGAGAGTGAAGGGTATTTTAGATAAAAATAAATAAATCAAAAATTTATGGCAGAAGAAACAGCAGAAGAAAAGAGAATTTTCAGAACACTACATCTAATTCTTGAAACTCAAAAAATGATTGCTTTTCATAAAAATAGAACTGATAAAAGTGATAATGATGAATATGAAATTAGAGATTTAGAAGGAATTTTAAAATCGTTGATGATTAATATTAATCAAGATTTATTGCCTCATAATATTGGTTTATTTGCTTTGAATTTGGAACGATAATTAAATTATTCTGATTAAGTCCAAAATAATCATAATTTTTCCACTTATAACACGCTTTTTTTGAAATGTAACAAACTTTTCATTCAAATTCAATACCTTTGCATTCTCATTTTGCTGTCCTTTTACCATTTTTTGTAAAAGTTTTGTGATACAACTATCACTCTACCATACAATCGTAAAAAAAGCAATACATTCATTTTTTCAAATTGCAATAGAATCACAAAAAAATGCAAGAACAAAATTACTCCCTTTCTCATATCCCAGAACGCCCTTCCAAACCACGTCAATCAGGAATTACGATGGTAATGGACAAAGGATTGAGTGTCAGAGAAATAGAAGATCTTATTAGCGTAGCTGGCGATTACATAGACATTGTAAAACTAGGTTGGGCTACTTCGTATGTCATTCAGAATTTACAAGAAAAACTAGATGTTTATAAAGCTGCTGGTATTCCTACTTATTTTGGTGGGACAGTTTTTGAGGCTTTTTTGGTCAGAAATCAAGTAGATGAATACCAAAAAGTATTGGATAAATATGACATGCAATATGCCGAAATTTCGGACGGCTCATTAGACCTAAACCACGAAGAAAAATGCAAACTCATTGAGCGTTTCTCAAAACAAGTAACCGTTCTTTCAGAAGTAGGCTCAAAAGATGCCGAAAAAATAATTGCGCCTTACCAATGGATTCAACTCATGCAAGACGAACTCTCGGCTGGAGCTTGGAAAGTAATTGGAGAAGCTAGAGAAGGTGGAAATGTAGGACTTTTCCGTTCTACTGGTGAAGTGCGTTCAGGACTTGTACAAGAAATATTAACAAAGATTCCTGCCGAAAAAATAATTTGGGAAGCTCCTCAAAAAACACAACAAGTTTATTTTATCAAACTCATCGGTGCAAACGTAAACTTAGGAAATATTGCTCCTAACGAACTTATTCCGTTAGAAACCATTCGTTTAGGGCTTCGTGGTGATACATTTGATTTCTTTTTAAATGAGAAGAAATAAATATTTCTCATTAGTAGAAAAACAAAAAAGTAGCAGAGATTATTAAAAACCTCTGCTACTTTTTTCTTTAAAGAGAATTTCTACAAAATCTCAAATTCAATTCTTCTATTTTTGGCTCTATTTTCTGGTGAAGTATTCGGCACTTGTGGCTTGGCTTCTCCAAAACCTTTTGTTTCTAATTGTTCTTTTGGAATACCTGCATTTATTAAATACTGCACCACAGAAGCAGCTCGTTTTTCAGATAGTTTTTGATTATAGGCTTTATCGCCTACATCGTCTGTATGACCAGAAATTTGCACTTTGATTTTCGGATTTGTTTGTAAATATTTTACTATTAAATCTAATTCTGTTTTTGATTCTGGTTTCAAATCCCATTTATCAGTATCAAAGAAAATATTATTCAACACTACTTTTGAGCCTTTTTCGGCTTTTTCTAAGTAAATATCAACTGTTACATTTTCGCCTGTTCCTTCTGAATAATCAAAGGCAAGACTTTGAAATAAATAACCTTCTTTATTTACATTGAGCGCATAATTTGAGCCTTCATTCAATACAAAAAGATACTTTCCATTTCTTGGGTCAGACTTTACAGAAGATTGAATTTGCTTATTACTAAGGTTGTACAAATCTATACTTGCTTCTAACTTTTGTTTTGTTTTGGCATCATAAACAGTTCCTTTTATATATCTACTGACTGTTATTTCAATTTCCTCAGGCATTTCAAATTTGTAAATATCACTTTTGATAATATCTCGCTGTCCGATTTTCAAATCTGAATAATACGCTGTTTTTCCGTCTGTGGTAACAAAAAGGCTATGCTGGTCGGTATGTGTATTGATTGGATAACCCAAATTTTCAGGTTTTTTCCAGCCTGTTGGGTCAGTTTCATCAATTTCTGTTTTGAATAAATCAAATCCACCAAAACCCAGATGAATATCAGAAGCAAAAAATAACGTTTTGCCATTTACATGAATAAAAGGACTATTTTCTTCGCCTGCTGTGTTTACTTTTTCTCCTAAATTTTGTGGCGCACTCCAAACACCTCTATCATTACGAGTAGATTTCCAAATATCTGACCTTCCATAGCCACCGGGGCGAGTAGAAACAAAATAAAGCGTTCTGCCATCTGCTGAGAGTGAAGCCTGTGTTTCCCAGTGTTTTGTATTAATAAGATTTCCCATATTTTTGGGTTCAGACCATTTATCGCCTTGTTTTTCACTAATAAATAAATCGCAACTTCCATATACTTGTCTTCCACTATTCTCACAAACTGTAAAAATAATGGTACGTCCGTCTGCCGAAATTGTACATGTTCCTTCATTCGAACGAGTATTTAATTCTTCTACTTTTTCAGGAGTTTGCCAAACACTATCTTTTTTGATACTTCTCAAAATATCTTCGTCTGCTCGTGGGTCGTCGCCATCTCTTGCCGTAAAGTACATTTCTTCTTCATCGGCTGTCAAAACTGCAAAATATTGTAATTTTCGTGCATTGATTACATCTGGAAGGCGTTCTGGTTTTATATCTAAAGGATTTTTCATTCCCTCCATTCCAAACTTACAAATTGCTAAACCTTTTATAGCCACATTTTTTTGAGATTGAGATTGTGCATATTGATATGATTTTTGGTATAATTTATTGGCTTCTTCGTATTTTCCTTCTTCTAAATAATCGCCTGCCACTATCATATACAACGAAACTCTACGTGGGTCATTAGGCATAATACGTGCAGCTTCTTTAAAATGGAGTTTTGATTTATCTCTATTCCCCAGCAAATGATAATGACTTCCGAGTGCATAATGTGCCTCAAAATAATCATTATCTAACTCAACTGCTTTTTCAAGGAACTTAATTCCACGCTCAAAATCTCTTGAAGCAATATAATCTTGTCCATTTTGATAGGCTGTTTGCGCTCTTCGATTGCTTGTTCCTTGTGAAAAAGAAGAAGATAATGTAAAAAATGATAGTGCAAAAAATAGAATTGCAATGCTATATTTTTTAGAGGTTGATAAGACTGAGGAAATTGAATCCGAATTTTTCATATCTATAAATTTGGGTTATTTTTTTGTGCTGATAATTTAGCTATTAATTTAGTAAAAGAACGTCAATGGCGTTTATAAATTACTTGATTATGATATTCTAAGAATCGAACCAAATTAAGCTAAGATTATTTAAAGTTATTAAAAATGAGCAAAAAATTGGCTTATTAAGTAAACAAACCTACTTAATAAGGCTTTGTTAAAAATTTCATAAAAAAAGTATAAAATATATAAGTCAAATTATGAATTTTCTAAATAATTGAACAATAATTATTAATTATGTAAATTTTAAGTAATTATGTTAATAAATTTGCAACAAAAGAATCTTTTCCTTTACTTTGTATCATCAGAAAGGAAAAAACGTTACAAATTTCAT
>PFKD01000309.1 GCA_002784125.1 Flexibacter sp. CG_4_10_14_3_um_filter_32_15 | reverse complement strand
ATACTTTTCTTTTTTTTTATGCAAAATTTACCTTTTTAGTAGGGTAGAGTAGAAATTTCATAAATGCTATTTTTCAAATACACAAAAAATGCTAAAGGTTCGCATAAAAGTTGGCGTTGAATAAGGAGTTTTGATTAGTTTTAGGATTAATAAACTGTAATATTTCAAATTACAAAAATTATGAAAGAATTTACAACAAACGAAGACCTGCAAAATGAACAAAACAAAAATGAGTTTGAAAAACCTCCTATCTTTGGAACATGGAAAACATTTTATAGTGTCGTCTTGGGCGAACTGGTGGTTCTGATTGTTCTTTTTTATGTATTTGGGGAATATTTTGGGGGATAGGAGCGAGGGATTAGGGGCGAGAGGAGAGGGAAGTAGGAATTGGGAGATAGGAAATAAGAATGAAATTTAACTGTATGATATTTTAAAGTATCTGCAAAAAATTAATAAAATTAACTGGTTACTGGTAACTAATTACTGGTAACTGTAAAAACTGATAACTGATTTTTATGAATGCTTTAGACTGGGCTGTACTGATTGCAACGCAAGTTTTGATTATCGCTTATGGCGTATGGAAAACTCGCAAACAAAGTAAAAATTTACAAGGCTATTTGCTTTCGGATAGAGATATGAACTGGTTTACAATAGGTCTTTCTATTATGGCGACACAGGCGAGTGCCATTACTTTTCTATCGACACCGGGGCAAGCGTTTGGCAACGGAATGGGTTTTGTGCAGTTTTATTTTGGTCTGCCTATCGCTATGGTAATTTTATCGATTACTGCTGTTCCTATTTATCACAAACTCAATGTTTATACAGCTTATGAGTATCTTGAAAACCGTTTTGATTTAAAAACTCGTTCGCTTGGAGCAGCTCTTTTTCTGACTCAGCGTGGACTTGCAGCAGGACTTTCTATTTATGCACCTGCTATTATTTTGTCGACAGTTTTGGGCTGGAATATTTATTATTTGATTGTCATTATCGGAATTGTTGTGATTGCTTATACCGTTTTTGGTGGTACAAAGGCTGTTAGTCAGACACAGAAACAACAAATGCTGGTTATTTTGATTGGAATGGTAGCAGCAGGTTATATTTTGGTTTCGCTCTTGCCAAAGGAAGTTTCAGTTACAGATGCGCTTAGTGTTGCTGGGGCTGTGGGAAGATTGGAAGTGATTAATTTGGATTTTGATTTGAATAACCGTTATAATGTTTGGTCTGGAATTATTGGAGGTTTGTTTTTGGCATTGTCTTATTTTGGAACTGACCAATCACAAGTTCAGCGTTATTTGACAGGAAAATCGATTGCACAAACTCGTGTAGGACTACTTATGAATGGAATGGTAAAAATTCCGATGCAGTTTTTGATTCTTTTGGTAGGAATTTTTCTTTTTGCTTTCTATCAATTTTATCAACCACCTATTTTCTTTAATACAAATAAAAAAACAACGTTCATTCAAGAAAATCCAACAAAAGCAGATTCTTTAAAAAATATAGAAACGCTATACACTCAAAATTTTGAAGAAAAGAAACAAGTTATTTTTGAATTTTTGGAAGCAAAAAAAGATGCAGAATCTAAAAATGTAGAATTAGATACAATGTATGCAAGTCGTATCAGAACCTATAACGCACAAAATGATACCTTGAGAAATCAAGCAACAGCCATTATTAATAATATTGAAAAAGGAAATAAATTAGAAGCTAAAAGATTGAGCAACAATGACTTGGATTATGCCTTTATCAATTTTGTTTTAGATTATTTGCCTATTGGTTTGATTGGTCTTTTGGTTTCTGTGATGCTTTCGGCTGCGATGTCGTCGGCTTCTTCCGAACTCAATGCGCTTGGCTCTACGACAGTTATTGATATTTACAAACGTTCTATTGCCAAAGATAAAGACGAAGAACATTATGTCAAGGCTTCAAAAGGTTTTACGATGTTTTGGGGTGTTTATGCGATATTTTTTGCGATGCTTGCCACACAATTAGATAATCTGATACAGGCTGTAAATATTCTTGGTTCACTTTTTTATGGAACAATTTTAGGAATATTTTTGGTCGCTTTTTATATCAAAAAAGTAAAATCAAATGCTGTTTTTTATGCTGCCGTTGTGAGTGAATCCATAATTCTCATTCATTATTTCTTTTTTAGAGAAACTTTTGAAATTGGTTTTCTTTGGTATAATTTGATTGGCTGTGTAATGGTAATCTTGATGGGAATTTTATTTGAAATGCTTTTAAAAAATGATACAGAAGATAAAAACAACCAAATTTTAGATTCAGAAACATGAAACCTTAACTTGTAGAGATTAATTTTCTTATAACTTATTTATTTTCAATATTTTATAAGTATTTTGTTTTACAAAAGGGTATCCTCTTTAACCCACAACTTTAGTTGTGGGGGCAAGAAAAAGAATACGTTTTGTTCTATAAAAACCGTCAAAACGGTTACTAAGTGCCGAGTAGTTTTTTCTCATGAATAAATTCGTGGGTTTAATTTGGGATACCTTTTGCAATGAGTGAAAGGATTAAATTGTTGATAATCAGATATTTAAATCATAATTAAACGCTATAACTTAACAAAGATTATTACGGTTAATTTAGCATGCTACCGTTGTTGGTCTTTAGTTTCGGCTTGCCGTTACGATGACCAACAACGGCTTTTTTACCTTTTACAAAAAGGGAACACCAACAAGAACGCAGGTGCTTAAATAAGGGTTTTTTAGACAACTAATGTCAGAGTTATTTTGGATTCAAAAAACTACTCACAAAGTTTTAGTTTTATTCAAAACAAAGGTTTGCAAACCAATAAAATTAGTCTTACCTTTGCAGTGCTGAAAAAATACATATTTCTTTGCAAAAAGAACGAATTGTATCAAATTCATTTTTTATAAAAAGAAAATCAATTTTTCAGACGTTGCTAAACTTATTAAATTTTATTCTAGCACGCTGCTTAAATTCCTCACCTACGATATATTTCTTGTTTTTTAAGAAAATAAAGATAAAACTAGGCTTAGGAGTGTTTGAAGAACAGACTGGCAGAGTTTCAGTTTTGTTCCAATAGACTTTTAGAGAAGAACAGTATTTAAGTGGTCTAAACATTTGTTTCAGAAATGCCTACTATTCAACAACTAGTTCGCAAGGGACGCAAAGAAATCATTAAAAAATCGAAATCTCCAGCGTTGGACTCTTGTCCTCAAAAACGTGGAGTTTGTACTCGTGTTTATACGACTACACCTAAGAAACCAAACTCAGCAATGCGTAAAGTTTCTAAAGTTCGTCTTTCTAATGGTATCGAAGTAATTGCCTACATCCCTGGCGAAGGACACAACCTTCAAGAACACTCAATCGTACTCGTCCGTGGTGGTCGTGTAAAAGATTTACCAGGTGTTCGTTATCATATCGTTCGTGGTGCTTTAGATACCTCTGGAGTACAAGGTCGTAAGCAATCACGCTCTAAATATGGTGCAAAACGCCCTAAACCAGGTGCAGCACCAGAGCCAACTAAGAAGAAAAAATAAGTAAAATGTAGCAAACAGTTTCCAACTGTTTGATTATGTAACGACACTTGAAAAGTGTCGCCCACTTATTATTTCAGATTGTTTCCTTTTTAAAACTTTTAAAAAACCTTGAGATAACTCATGAGAAAGCATAAACCAAAAAAGCGAGATATTCTTCCTGACCCAAAATTTGGTGATACAGTAGTAACTAAGTTTGTAAATAACTTGATGTACTCTGGAAAGAAGAGTTTAGCTTATGATATTTTCTATGGCGCATTGGAGCGTATAGAAGAAAAAATGAAAAAAGAAGATCCTTCAGTAAATGGATTAGAGATTTTCAAAAAAGCATTGACTAATGTAACACCAGGTGTTGAAGTAAAGAGTCGTCGTGTAGGTGGAGCAACCTTCCAAGTACCGACAGAAGTTCGTCCAGAGCGTAAAATGGCGCTTGGTATGAAATGGCTTATCAATTTCTCTCGTCGTCGTAACGAACGCAACATGACTGACCGTTTGGCTGCCGAATTTATGGCTGCTGCAAAAGGTGAAGGTGCTGCCGTTAAACGTAAAGACGATACACACCGTATGGCAGAGGCGAACAAAGCGTTCTCTCACTTCCGTTTCTAGTAGCCGATAGCTTCTATGAGCTGTCGTTTTACTAAAAAATGGAATTAAAGCCATCCAAAACTGGTTATAAACAAAATGTAGTAATTTGATTTGTCAGATTATTACATTTTGTTTGTTAAATAAAATTAATCACAAAACTTCTTAACCATTTGTTAATCAACTACATCAAGCATAAGAATTAGTAATAATTGAAATAAATTCGTACTTTTGAGATACTTATTAAAATAGACTTATTTATTTTCACTTGATATAGCAGTACTTAATAAACTTAGTAAACTTAATAAACTTAATAAATAGAAGTTTTCTATCTCATTATACATTTAGTTACAATGTCTAAAAAAGACCTACAATACCGTCGAAATATTGGCATCATGGCTCACATTGATGCTGGAAAAACAACCACTACAGAGCGTATTCTCTACTATACAGGTATTAGCCATAAAATTGGTGAAGTACATGATGGGGCTGCGACTATGGACTGGATGGAGCAAGAGCAAGAGCGTGGTATCACTATCACGTCGGCTGCTACAACAACAAGTTGGAAATATCCTACGGATGATAAAAGTTTGGATATTGATGGCAAAACAAATTCATATCAAATTAACATCATTGATACTCCTGGTCACGTTGATTTTACTGTCGAAGTAGAACGTTCTCTTAGAGTTTTGGATGGTGCAGTTGCTCTTTTCTGTGCAGTTTCTGGGGTTGAGCCTCAATCTGAAACTGTTTGGAGACAAGCAGATAAATATGGTGTTCCACGCATCTGTTTTGTAAACAAAATGGATAGAGCTGGTGCAGATTTTTATAATGCTATTAAAGACATCAAAGCTACTTTGGGTGCAAATGCAGTTCCTCTTCAAATTCCAATTGGAGCAGAAGATAAATTTGTAGGTGTAGTAGATTTGATAGAAAAACGTGCTATTGTCTGGGAAGACGAAACTCAAGGTATGTCTTTCCATACTATTGATATTCCTGAAGACATGAAAGACGATGTAGAAGAATATCGCAACAATCTTTTGGAAGAAGTAGCTGTAATGGACGAAGATTTATTCATGAAATATGATGAAGATCCAGAATCAATTACTCCTGACGAAATCCGTAGAGCAGTTCGTAAAGCTGTAATGGCAATGACAATCTTCCCAGTATTCTGTGGTAGTGCTTTCAAAAATAAAGGTGTTCAGGCTGTTCTTGATGCTGCATGTGCTTATCTCCCTTCTCCTCTTGATTTACCACCAGTTACGGGTACAAATCCAGATACAGGAAAAGAAGAGGTACGTCATCCAAACGAAGATGAACCATTTACTGCCCTTGCGTTTAAGATTGCTACTGACCCTTTTGTAGGTCGTCTTTGTTTTATGCGTGTTTATGCAGGTTCTTTGGACGCAGGTTCTTATATCTTGAACAACCGTACAGGCAAAAAAGAGCGTATTTCTCGTTTGATGCAAATGCACTCTAACAAACAAAATCCTATCGATAGAGTAGGTGCTGGTGATATTTGTGCCGGTGTTGGTTTCAAAGAAATCAAAACTGGTGATACACTTACATCAGAAAAAAATCCATTAGTTTTGGAAGAACTTA
Organism: Flexibacter sp. CG_4_10_14_3_um_filter_32_15; assembly: GCA_002784125.1. GTDB lineage: Bacteria > Bacteroidota > Bacteroidia > Cytophagales > Bernardetiaceae > Bernardetia. Next base: position 6,292 of record PFKD01000309.1, on the reverse strand, counting down.
CGTTCCCAGAGCCAGTAATTGGATATGCTATTGAGCCTAAGAAACAAGCAGACCAAGACAAACTTTCTTTAGCTATTACCAAACTTGTTGAGGAAGACCCTACGCTTCGTGTAAATACAGACGAAGAAACAGGTCAAACAATCATCAGAGGAATGGGCGAGCTTCACCTTGAAATTATCATGGATAGAATGAAGCGTGAGTTTAAAGTAGAAGTAAATCAAGGTGCGCCACAGGTTGCTTATAAAGAAGCATTTACTAAATCTGTTGAACACAGAGAAGTTTATAAGAAGCAGTCAGGTGGTAAAGGTAAATTTGCTGATGTTCAGTTTGAAATCGGACCAGCAGAAGATCCAGAAAACCAAAAAGAAGGCGTTCTTGAATTCGTTGATGAGATTAAAGGTGGTGTAATTCCTAAAGAATTCGTTCCTGCAATCAAGAAAGGATTTGAGGAAGCAATGAAAAACGGTGTACTTGCAGGATTCCCAGTTGTGGGTATGCGTGTACGTGTATTCTTTGGTTCATTCCACAGTGTCGATTCAGATGCTATTTCTTTTGAAATGGCAGCTAAAATGGGTTACAAAGATGCTGGTAAAAGAGCAGGTGCAAAAATTCTTGAGCCAATCATGGACGTAGAAGTTGTTTGTCCTGAAGAATTTACGGGTTCTGTAATCGGTGACCTTAACCGTCGTCGTGGTATGCCTAAAGGTCAGCAGATGAAAGGTACTGGCGTTGTAATCAAAGCAGACGTTCCATTGTCGGAATTATTTGGTTATGTTACTTCACTTCGTACAATCACTTCTGGTCGTGGTGCTGCTTCGCTTACGTTCTCTCACTATTCAGAAGTACCGAATAATATCGCAGAACAAGTTATTGCAGACGTAAAAGGTATGAAAACTGCCTAGTTTGTAAAAACGTTTAATTATATAAATTCCAAGTAAAGATTTGGTTTAGATAATAAGGGGTTAGGTTTTTTGCTTAAATCCTTATTATTTGAATAATGAAAAATATTATGATTTTTATACAAGTCTTTCAAAAAAATCTAACTCCATACAAGGATGTCTCAAAAAATTAGAATCAAATTAAAATCTTATGACCACAATTTGGTTGATAAGTCGGCTGAAAAAATTGTTAAGGCTGTCAAAAACACAGGTGCAGTTGTTAGTGGTCCAATTCCATTGCCTACTAAAAAAGAAAAATTTACTGTACTTCGTTCTCCTCACGTAAACAAGAAAGCTCGTGAGCAGTTCCAACTTTGTACTTACAAACGCCTTATCGACATTCACTCAAGCAGCCCAAAAACCGTTGATGCTTTGATGAAATTAGAATTAGCTTCAGGTGTTGATGTAGAGATTAAAGTGTAAATTCTGAATTACATTTGATTTTATAAAAAAGCATTTTCTTACTAAATTTAGGTTTGGTTGGGAAATGCTTTTTTGTTTTACTATTTTTTTTGAATTTTTAAGGAACTGAGAATTAAATATTTCACTCTTTTAAATCTGTAAGTAGTTGATAATTAACTATTTGTATTCATTCGCTATGAATAACTCATCATTCCTAAGACGATATAGTTTATCGAAACATACTTTTTCCTATAACATTTCTAGGATAAAAATGAGTTAAATATTCTTGTGTTTCATTGATTAAGGCTTTGAGATAATCAGGATTTAGTCTTTTTGCATCTTTGGTACGCATTTCACTCGTTTCCTCAAATTTCTTCAAAAATTCTTTTGTATAATTCAAGTCTAACATATCACAAATATCTGTGAGTGTTCGTTCTGGTTTTTCTCTAAAGTCTTCGTATCTAAAAAATAACCAATCTGGATAATTGAGTTGATAATACAAAATAGTTTCAGCAAAAATCAGCCATATTCGTAATGCTTTTTCCCAATCTTGAAGCTCTTGAAATCTATTTTCTTGTTTTTCTAATGCCACACGTTCGAAAGTATTTGGTGCATAGTTGGTAAGTTTGGGCAAAAATAACTTATCAAAATCCATACTTTCCTTATTTTCTATCCACTGATAGACAAAGTGTAAAGGATGTTGAATAAGAATTATTATATCAGCTTGATAATGTTTACTTAACCATTCTGCCAAAAAAATACCGTGCTTATCATAAATAAGGGGACGAATTTTTTTTTTTATATCTTTATTAATTTGATATTTATCTACAAAACGGTGGTAAAGTTGTTTAAAGCTGTTCCCAGTTTTTGTATTTTCTTGTCCTGTTTTATAACCAAAAAATTCTGCAATAAAAGGTGCATAAGGATTATCTTCTTTAGGAGCAATAAAAGGAAACTTTTTTTCGAATGAGAAAATCTCCATCGCATCAGAATGAGGCGAAAAAAAATGAGGAAGATAATGAACCAAAGGAAAAACAGATAAAATAGGTTCTATCCATTCTTGGTTAGAACAAAAAGCTCCTGTAAATAAAATAGGTTTTTGCGTTTGCATTAATTTAGGGACTTATTTAGGCAGAGAAGTAAATAGGATTGTTCTATTAAATTAGTAATAAAATTAATTATATACAAATGACTCTAAATTTAATAAAAAATAATCATTTTATTTAGTAAAATTCTAACTTACTCTAAAATATTCTCTATTCCACTTTGTTTAATAAATCTTCATTTTTATAGAAAATTCATTTTTAAGCCTTATAAATTTATGATACTTTTGTAGTGAGAAGTTTGTTGTGACCTATAATTTCATTTGATTTAATTCTTAATTCTTAATTTTCAATTCTTAATTAGTAGTATGAGTCTGAGTGTCAATCATTTATTAGGAATAAAAGACCTTACCCAAGCTGATATTTTTCATATTTTTGAAATGGCAGAGCAGTTTAAGGAAGTCATTAATCGTCCTATCAAAAAAGTGCCTTCCTTGCGTGATATTACGATTGCCAATGTTTTTTTTGAAAATTCTACTCGTACTCGTATTTCTTTTGAGTTAGCTCAAAAACGTCTTTCTGCTGATGTTGTCAATTTTTCGGCAAGTAATAGTTCGGTTTCGAAAGGCGAAACGCTTCTTGATACAGTCAATAATATTTTGGCAATGAAAGTGGATATGATTGTGATGCGTCATTCTAGTGCAGGTGCGCCTCATTTTTTAGCCAAACATATCAATGCAGCCATCATAAATGCTGGCGACGGAACACACGAACACCCAACACAAGCACTTTTAGATACCTTTTCGATTAGAGAAAAACTAGGCGAAGTAGCAGGGAAAAAAGTAGCTATCATCGGAGATATTTCACATTCTAGAGTAGCTCTTTCAAATATTTTTGCACTTCAAAAATTAGGTGCAGAAGTTACATTATGTGGAATGCCTACACTTATTCCCAAATTCATAAATCAGTTAGGAGTCAAGGTAAGTTATAATCTTAGAGAAACTTTAGAATGGTGTGATGTTGCAAATGTTTTGCGTATTCAGTTAGAAAGACAAGATGTAAAAAATATTCCCTCTTTGCGTGAATATTCGCTTTATTACGGAATAAATAAAGAATTATTAGATTCTCTCAACAAAGAAATTGTCATTATGCACCCTGGTCCAATTAATAGAGGTGTAGAAATTGATAGCGATGTAGCCGACTCTCAACACTCAATTATTCTTAATCAAGTAGAAAATGGAGTAGCTATAAGAATGGCTGTCTTGTATCTTTTGGCTGAGAAAATAAAGAGGAATTAGGAATTAGGAAATGGGAATTAGGAAATGGGAAATGGGAAATGGAGAATTGCAGGAAATTCAATTTTGGATTTTCTGTTTTGAGTATTTTTCTTTATTTTAGTTAAAGTAATCAAAACTAAAATATAATTTTAATTATGACTCTTAATGAACTAGATAAATTATTAGAGGAAATTTCATCTAATTTTACAAAAAACAGTACAGATGATGATGATACTAATAATAAAAAGAAATTAAATCCTAAAGAAAATTCCAAGAAAGAAGAAGAAAAAACAGAAAATAAACCACAAGAAATTACAGTACGATTTATCAAAAAAATAAATCCGTAATTTCATTGAAATTAACTGGTAACTGATTAATATCCATATTTTTCTTTCCAACGTTCTTTCAAAAAACGTCTTATTTCGTTTTCTCTTGCGTTTTGTGCAGGTTCGTAGAGTTTTGTGCCTGCTAATTCTTTTGGGAAGTACTCTTGCTGAGCAAAATTATTGGCGTTGTTGTGGGAGTAATTGTAGTCTTTTCCATAGCCTTGTTGTTTCATGAGTTTTGTAGGCGCATTTCGAAGATGCAACGGAACAGGCAAATCGCCTTGTTCTTGTACGATTTTTCTAGCCGTTTTGATTGCCATATACGAAGAATTACTTTTTGGAGAAGTCGCCAAATACGTAACACATTGAGCCAAAACGATTTGCGCTTCTGGAAAACCAATTTGTATGGCAGCTTGAAAAGTCGTTGTAGCCAAAACTAACGCTGTCGGATTTGCATTTCCAATGTCTTCAGAAGCCAAAATAACCAAACGACGAGCAATAAATTTGACATCTTCCCCTCCTTCAATCATTCTAGCCAACCAATAAATAGCAGCATTTGGGTCACTTCCACGAATAGATTTTATGAAAGCCGAAACAATATCGTAATGATTTTCGCCGCTTTTATCATACGAAGAAATGCGTTGTTGTGCCGATTGCATTACTTTTTCATCAGTAACTTCAATCTTATTTTCTTTTGTATTTTCAGAATTTACTATATTAAAATTTGGTTCAGATTCTACAACGAGTTCGAAAAGATTCAATAATTTTCGTGCATCTCCTCCCGAAATTCTGAAAAGAGCTTCATACGATTTTATTTCAATATTTTTCTTTTTGAGCTTAAAATCTTTCTCCATTGCCTGTCCTAAAAGTTGTTTTAATTCTTCTTCTGAAAGTGGATTGAGAATATAAACTTGACAACGAGAAAGTAAAGCCGAATTTATCTCAAAAGAAGGATTTTCAGTTGTCGCACCAATAAGCGTAATCGTTCCACGCTCAACTGCTCCCAAGAGTGCATCTTGTTGAGATTTGCTAAAACGATGAATTTCATCAATAAAAAGAATCGCTCTAGTCTGTCTTTTTGCCGTTTCAATGACTTCTCTAACATCTTTTACTCCTGCTGAAATAGCACTCAATGTATGAAAAGGACGTTTTAAAGCCTTTGCAATCAGTAAAGCAAGTGTAGTTTTGCCAATTCCGGGTGCACCCCAAAGAATCATGGAAGGCACAGCACCCGAAGAAATGACACGAGCCAAAACGCCTTCGTTTTTAGATAAATTTCCAATTAAATGTTTTTGTCCGATGACTTCCTCTAAAGAAGTTGGTCGCATTCGTTCTGCTAAAGGTGGATTTTGAGAAGTTTGAGTTAGCATAATGTAGGCGACACTTTCCAAGTGTCATTTTGGTATAGGTTTACTGTTCTTCTGACAGTTGGAAACTGTCAGCTACTTTTATATTTCTTCTAAGATAGAATTTCCTTTTGGATTATCTCCGACATAATTTTCTCTTGTTCGTTGCCATTTTTCGTAAAGACGGATTTTTCCATTTTCTAGTAGTTTAGACGTAGAATTACAAATTCCTGTCATGAGCTCGCCTTTTTCATTGACTTGATGATAACCATATCAATATTTCCATTTTCATCAACGAGTCCAATCAAATGATATTTGATTATCTTTTCTCCACTATACGTTGAAGCCGGAATGTTTCCTTTTTGTTTATACTCAAAAGGACTCATCTCAAAATGTCGTTTTTAGTAGGGAAAAGGCTTGCCTTTTCCCTACAACTATAAAATTAATAAAGCGACATCTTGAGATGCACCCTACTCAAAAATAGTTTCACTAGATGTTTCTCCATTTTCTGTATTCGAATATAGGACGGAATTTTTTGTTGTCGTAATTCATATATTTTTCATAACACAAAATTACTTTTTCAATGAATCGGCCATTTTTTGAATTTCTTCGATAGTTAAACCTGTTCCATCAGCAATATCTTCAAAAGGATAGCCTTTTAAAATAAAATTTTTAGCCATTTCGATTGCTTTTTCTTCTTTTCCCTCCTCTTTTGCTGTATCTATCACATTTTTTATATCTCTATAATTTTTTAAACTATCTTCATACGCCATTCTTTCTTGTTTATCAAACATAGCAATTTCTGCCGTTTCGAAAACTTTATCAAAAATACGCTCTTCTAATGCAGCAGGACGGTTTTGAAAACGTTGTAGATTGCGAATGATATAATAACATGAGTGACATTTATAAAATCTAAAATAGTCCTTTCCTAGCAACAAAGTTGCGTAACCTTTGTAGAAT
>PFKD01000158.1 GCA_002784125.1 Flexibacter sp. CG_4_10_14_3_um_filter_32_15 | reverse complement strand
AGGCGAACTTTGGTGGTACAGCAACAATATTTTATTTGCTAGAGGTAGAGATTATTTTGTGATTGAAGAAGGAATGGGAAATACTGATATAAGAGTAATTGCTAAAAATGAAATTTGTGAAGACACTACTTTTACAGTTTCTATTCGCAAAGAACCAAGTATTGAATTTTTCTTCCGTGCTGACAAAGAAATAATTTGTACTAATGACACAAGTACATTGACTTTAGAAATTTTGTCGCCTTCTGCTAATCAAGATTATACGTTTGAATGGCTAAAAGATGGACAAGCTATAAGCTCTGGAACTGATAGAACATTGCAGACAAATGAAGCAGGAGAATATCAAGTGATTATATCTTCTTCTACATGTCAGCTTACGACACATACATTAACTATCGAAACGCTGCCAACTCCGAATATTGATATTTCTTTTTCTGTAAATGGAACTACAATGCCAGTAACAGATACAATTAGAATTTGTCAAGGAAGTATTTTAGAGTTTGGAATTGCTCAAACAACTCCGAATACAGATTACAGTTGGTTTATAAATAACCGTTATCAAGCTGGTTCTACGGTAAGAATTACTACAAATTCTACCCTTCAATTAAGAGCGTCAAACGGAACTTGTTCAAAACAATCTGAATTTGTAACTATCATTTTTGATTCAAATGTAGTTCCTTTGTTAAGTCAAGTACGAGAGATTTCTTGTAAAAGTGATTTAGCTTTTGAAGTACAATCAAGTATTACAGGACGTTTTGAAGTAACTTCAAGTGATACAAGTTTTGTAATCAATGGAAACAGACTTCGTATAAATCCACAAGACTTACCAGCAGGAAATTACACTGTAAAATCTAATTATGCAGGATTAAATGTGTGTTTGCATCCAGATGCAGTAGCAACATTTAGCATTAAAGAAGAATTAATCATTCCTACTATCATTGAAAGAGATGGAATATTAGTTGTAGATTCTCTAATGAATAACTACACGTATCAGTGGGAATATTCTGAAAATAACGCTGACTGGGAAGCTATCGGAACAGGTAGTTCAATTTCTTTGACTAACAATGGCTTTTACAGAGTAAAAGTAAGTTTGGTAAATGGAGAAACTTGTTTTGTCTATTCTGAAAGTAGAAGTATTACTTCAATCCAAACGCCTATTTTAGGAACAGAAGAAATGAGCAAAAATTCTGTCAATCTTTATCCAAATCCATCAGAGGGAGATTTTACATTAGAATTATCTACCGAATGGAAAGTTGATGCTACAAAAATTAAGATTGTAGATGCACTAGGAAGAGTATTAGCAACCAAAAATGTAAAAGACTACAAAACGTTTATTTCTCACAATCTAAATTCTGGAATTTATTTTATTCAAATTCAAAATGAAAACCAAACACTGACACTTAAACTTGTCATTCAAAAATAAAAAAGGGAAAATTTAAGTTTTGGTCTAAAGTAGTAATCACAAAAACGCTATTCTTTTTAGGAATAGCGTTTTTTTTATTTTTATCAATTTTATAAAAAGTAACAAACATTAAATAAATTCAATAAAAAAACGCTTTGCATAGGTAAAATGCAAAGCGTTTTCTGTTTTATCTGAACAACAATATAACTTAAATTCCAGCTTTTTCTAAAGCAGCTTGTAATTTAGGAACAACCTCAAAAGCATCTCCAACAACACCATAATCAGCCGATTTGAAGAAAGGAGCTTCTCCATCTTTATTGATTACAACGATGGTTTTAGAAGAATTTACACCTGCTAAATGCTGAATTGCACCCGAAATACCAACTGCAATATACAACGAAGGAGCAACTTTGATTCCTGTCTGACCTACGTGTTCGTGGTGAGGTCTCCAATCCATATCCGAAACTGGTTTTGAGCAAGCCGTTGCTGCACCTAATTCTTTTGCCAAACTATCAATCATTCCCCAGTTTTCAGGACCTTTCAATCCACGACCTGCCGAAACGACAAGGTCTGCTTCTGGCAATAAAATATCACCTTCTTGTTTTTTTACATCAGTTACTTTGATAGCGAAATCTTTAGCTCCATATTCTGGACTAAATGCTTCCACAGTAGCCGAACCACTCATAGAATCATCTACTGCAAGTGCATTTTTAGCGATTGTAAGTACTTTATTTTCGCCTTCTAATTTTGTATCTGCAAATGCTTTTCCTGTAAAAACACCTCTGCGAACTACAAAACCATTATCTGTTTGGGGCAAAGCAACTACATTTGAAGCTACGGTTGCATTCATTTTTACGCCTACTCGGGGAGCTACTGCATCAACAGTAGAAGAACGTGACATCACAACTACATTTGCACCTACTTTCTGTGCTGCACCTGTAATAGCACTAGCAATAGCACTGACAGGACGACTAGCGAGTTTGTCATCACTTACTTGCAAAACAGCTTTGACACCATATTTTCCAAGTTCTTCCAAATTTTGGGCTTTATCTGTAACTAGAGCAGTTACATCGCCTGCGTTCATTTTGGCAGCATACGTTAAAGCCTCTAAAGAAGACTTTTTTACTGCATTATTATCTGCTTCTATATATACTAAAACTGACATCGTTTTATTTGTTTATTTTTTATAATATTTTTATGATGTTACTCGTGAAGACACAAGCAACGGTCGGAAGTTTACTTTTTGTTGGTATCGCTTCGCTAAAACACCAACAAAGGTTAAAAGAAGTTGATAAATTGAATTTGTGTTACCCAATTCTCAATTCCCAATTCCTGCATTAAAGTACCTTCGCTTCTTCTTTCAACAGTCGTACAAGTTCGTCCATGTTATCAGCATCAATCATTTTTACATTTCCACGAGAAGGAGGAAGTTCAAAGTTTACGATTTCTGTTGGTGCTGATTGTGAAGTGGGTTCAATTACTTCTAAAGGTTTTTTACGAGCCATCATAATTCCACGCATATTAGGAATTTTCCATTCTGCGATTGGCTCTTGACAACCTGCTACAAATGGCATTTCACATTCTACATATTCTTTTCCACCTTCAATTTCACGACCCATTTTGGCTACATTTCCTTCTACTTCCAATGTCATACAAGGAACGATACAAGGCATATCTAACATTTCGGCAACCATTCCATGAACCTGTCCACCATTATAATCACTGGCTTCACGTCCCATCAAAATCATATCAAAATTTTTGTCTTTTGCGTAGGCTGCAATCTGTTCGGATACAAAATATGCATCTTTTGGATGTGCATTGATACGAACGGCATCATCTGCTCCAATAGCTAAGGCTTTACGGATAGTAGGTTCTGTATCTGCTTCTCCTACATTGAGAACAGTTAGTTTTCCTCCACTTGCTTCTTTGAGTTCGACGGCACGAGCAAGCGCATAATCATCATAAGGACCAATAATAAACTGTACACCGTTTTTGTCTAATTCTGTACCATCAAATTTAATTTTTGTTGTTGTGTCGGGTACATGACAAATGCAAACTAATATATTCATATAAAGAGATTGGTAAAAAACGAGTTAAAAAATGAATAATTCCTTTTTCTGTTCTTGTGAAACTACTTATAAAAGGAATGAGTAATAAAAATGTTTGGAATGTGTGTGAATCTAATTGCGAATATACGGCATGTTCTTTAAAAGTGCAATTTTGTAGTAGATTGTTGTAGGAAAATGATTTTTTAGGTCAGTTAGAATTTGAATTGAGCAATTTATCTAATGTTGTCAGAGCAGGTAAAAATTGAGCTAAAAGTTTTTTGTTTTTATCGTTTTTGTTTGGGAAAAGTTTTTTCAAATCTATCTGAAAATTTAGAGCATCATCTTTTCTAAAATTGTCTTCTAAAAGTAGTTCATAATAAAATTCTGTCTTCGAATTTTCTTTTCCTTTAATTTTTGATTTGTGTTTTAATTAATAGCAATATTTTTTATATTTGAATTTTTAAATTAAAATAAGCCAATGAGTAAGAAAAAAGAAGTTATTACAGAATTATTTAAAATATGTAAAAAGAGAAATGATTATGTATTTCATAATAATTTAGTGAAAGAGATTTCAAAAAAAATAGGTTTTGGAAATCCTTTTGATGCCACAAAATTAGATAATAAAAATCTATTGCCTGAAATTATGATAGAAAATGATTATGCCTTGATTCATTTAGGAGGAGGAAATCATCAATTTATTAAGGGAATCGATAAAGTATATCACAAATTTGAACCTATGCAAAATACTATTCAATGGGATTATAAAAAAAGTATTTTGAACGAATATAATAGTAGCGAAAGTAATACATTATCAGTTGCAAACAATCAAAGAATTTTACATTATTTTCTTTTTGGAGAAGATACTGAATTTGATAATGTAGATATTTTGCAACGCCCTAAAACTTATTTTCCACATCGTACAAAAACTAGCTTTTCATACAACTTTGGTAAAGCCTTACACCTAAATATGAGAAATATTCAAATAGAAGTAGATTTAACCATTGAGTTTAAAGGTAAAATAGGCGTTTTTGAAGGAAAAAATGGAATTCCTGATGATTTTCTATTTATCAAATTTATCATCCTTTTCTATATTATTTACAAAGCTAGTTTGCTAGAACAAATGGTAGGTAAAATAAAAGAAATTTATGGTATTTATGTGGTTAAAAGTATTGAAGGTGGTATTACTAATTTGAAAATTTGGGCTTATACCTTTGAAAATCCTTTGGATATTACGAGCATAAAATTTGTAAAATCTGCTTGTTATCAATTAATTATTTAGTATATTAGATATTTAATTCATTAAAACAAATAAATGTATGGCACATTATAATTTCGATAAAGATCTAATAGATGGTTTAGACGCTGAAAATTCTGTCAAATCTCTTCTGAAAAAGAAATATAAAGTTTCTGACGATGATATAGTTAGTTCTACTACAAAAGAGTTTGATATAAAAATTAAATCTTTAAATCTAACTTTTGAAGTAAAAAATGACTTAATGGCAGAAAAAACAGGTAATATTGCTATTGAATTTGAAAGCAGAGGTAAACCTTCTGGGGTATCTACTACTAAAGCTGACTATTGGGTGTATAAATTTTCGAATATGTTTTACATTATTGAAAGAACCGTTTTAGTAAATGAGTTAGTAAACAAAGGAAATTATTCTCGTATAGTTAATGGAGGAGATTACGGAAGTAATACAATGATGTATTTAGTTAAAGTTGAAGCATTTAAAAGCTGGGGTGAAAAATTATAAATGATTGAAAGTTACAGAAACAAAGTCTTTAATAAAGACATTATGGAAACACTAAAAGAACTTCCAGATGAATGTTTGGACGTTGTGTATGGCGATCCTGATTATAATGTAGGAATAAATTATGCAGGAAAAAACTATACAAAAAAGTGGAATGAATATATTGATTGGTATGTAGAACTCACAACAGAGTGTATGCGAGTTTTAAAACCAACAGGAAGTTTATTTATGATGAACTACCCCAAACAAAATGCTTATTTACGTGTAAAATATCTTGATGAAAATGCGTATGATGTTCAAGATTATGTTTGGATTTATAATACTAATGTAGGTCATAGTCCTAGACGTTTTACTACTGCACACCGTTCTATTTTACATGCTACTAAAACTAAGAAAAATACTTTTTATAAAGATAATGTAGCAGTTCCTTATCAAAATCCTACCGATAAAAGAATAAAACAGAGAATGGCAGAGGGACATTTGGGACGTATGCCTTACTCGTGGTTTTATTTTGACTTAGTAAAAAATGTAAGCAAAGATAAAACTTTTCATTCTTGTCAAATTCCTTTAGATTTAGTAAAAATGCTTATTAAATCTTGCACGATGGAAAATGATGATGTTTTTATTCTATTTGGTGGTAGTGGTTCAGAAATTATGTTATGCAAAGAATTAAAAAGAAATTTCATTAGTTGCGAATTACATCCAGAATATTATGAAATGATACAACACCGTTTAAATAATGAAGGAGAAATAAAAGATGAGCATCGCTTGGAGTTTGTACAAGAAAAGAATAAAAAAAGAGATTTAGACTTATTTTCTTCTACTAATAATATTTCTATTTAGTAGTTTTTTTAAAATTTGTAAAACAAAAATCTTCATTTTCAGCTTTTCCTTTTACATCAGAATTACTCAAAATCCAATTATAACCCAAATTATCTAATTTTTTACAAAAGTTATATAAACGAATTTGTTCTTCATCTCCAAATTCATCTTTTGCATACGAATTAAAGTTGGAAGTTTTGTTTAACGGTTTATAAGGAGGGTCAAGATAAAAAAAAGTGTTCTCATTTGCTAAAGGCAATGTTTTTTCATAATCTCCACAAAGTATTTCTACTTTTTTTAAGGCTTCATGGACGGCAAAAATATTGTCTTTATTGCAAATGGTAGGTTTTTTATAACGACCTGCTGGAACATTAAATTTATTTTTGCTATTGACACGATACAAGCCATTAAAACAAGTTCGATTCAAAAAAATAAATAACGCTGCTTGTGTGCTTTTTTCTGAGCTACGAGTATTATAAAGTATTCTTTTTTGATTATAATAGTGCTTTTTATTTTCTTCTGAATTTTCCATAAACTCAAAAAAATGATATTCATTTTCAAGAATTTTTAAAATAGAAATTAATTCGTTGGGTTGAGTAGCAATCGTTTTATACACATTTATCAAATCTTCATTTACATCATTGATAACAGCTTTTTTGAGAGAGGGAAAATTATTTAACACCCAAAAAAGTATTGCCCCACTTCCTACAAAGGGTTCTATATAAGTAAAATTTGATTCTGTAAAACTTTTAGGTAAAAACCTTTGAATAGGTTCTATTAATTGTGTCTTTCCTCCTGCCCATTTCAAAAATGGTTTTGCTAATTTATCTGTCATTATTTCTGTATTTTGATTGATTTGATACCAAATTTAGCAAAAAGTTAATTAAAAAAGTCTTTTTTGAACTTATTTCTCACAAATAATCAATTTAATTCCTCCCATTTTAGCAGCCGTTTCTGAAAATGAACTTGCGTGAGAACCATATATTTTTGAGGTTTTAGACAAACAAGCGACATCAATATACGCATCTTGAACTCCTTTTTCTGAATCTCTATCAAAGGCTTTATCTGAATTAATTATAATTTTTTCTCCAAATAATTGTATTAATTCTCTTTCCGTTTCTTTGTCGTCGGTAGCTAAGAAAAAATTAGTTTTATCATTTATACTTATTTCTTCATTCATTTTTTCTATAAAAAGCGATAACGGACTTTTTTCGATTGCTCCTGCGTGGTCAGTTCTACGAATATGCAAACCGATGGTAGAGTCTGTAAATGTACTACTGAGAGTATCTATTTTAGCATTTACAAAATCATGTACAACAAATTCTGAAAAAGGATAAGTCATTGTTTCATTATCCATTGAATATTTATGTTTGTAATCAATTTCAAAATCAAAACAAGAAACAATATATAAAGATTCGTATTCTTTTAATTCATTAAAATCAAATTTATTTTTTATTAATTCAAACATTTCATCTTGATAGATAATTTTATCAAAACCCTTTTCTCTTCCCAAAATCTGACGCAATTTATAGGATTTGTGATAACTTTTTTCTGTTGGTTTAATAACATTCCAAACTTTAGCCATGTGTAATAGATTGAGCATGTTTTTTCCTGTAAAAGGTAGCGTTTCAATCACTTTTATTTTATGATTTGACCGAAAAAGACTTTTATAAGGCGTTCCTAATTCGTGATTATTCTCCCAAATAACTGTAATATAATCTGTTTTATCTGTCGTTTTTAATAAGTGAAGGACTGATTCTACGGCACGAAGACGATTACAAAGCCCTCCTGTGGGTTGTATGACTATTTTCTTTAGCATTTTAGCCTGTTTTTTTGCAATAAAGTGTGTGGTACGCTTTTTCACTCTAAAGAGTGAGCTACATAATTACGAAATTACTAAACAGTTTTAGATTTTGATTTGATTAAGTTCTTTTTTTATCTATTTTTAGAAATAAATCATTTAATAAACTGAATGACTACATAAACACACTAAAACATTGCTAACATCTCCTTTTCTACAAAACTAATTACTGCTAACTGAAAAACACAAATGCAAAACGAAAATATAAAAAAATTAGACCGTATTTTGGTCGCTAATCGTGGCGAAATTGCCATTCGTATCCTTCGTGCAGCCTCTGAACTCAATATTCGAACAGTTGCTATCTATACTTACGAAGATAGATATTCTTTACACCGTTATAAAGCCGATGAAGCCTATATTATTGGTGCAGAAGACGACCCTCTCAAGCCCTATTTGGATATTGAAGAAATTATTGCTCTAGCAAAAGCTAAAAAAATTGATGCTATTCACCCTGGGTATGGTTTTTTGTCTGAAAATGTTCATTTTGCAGAGCGTTGTCGTCAGGAAGGGATTATTTTTATAGGGCCGCTGCCAGAAGTTATGAATCAGTTGGGGGATAAAGTAGCTGCCAAAATAGTTGCTCGTCGTGCGCTAGTTCCTGTGATTGAAGATAGTAAAGACCCTTTAAGTTCTGCCGAAGTTGCAGTAAAAGAAGCGACTAGAATTGGTTATCCAGTTATTATAAAAGCTGCTGGTGGTGGTGGTGGACGTGGAATGCGTGTTTGTCATGACGAACCAACTTTGATAAAATCATTCAAAGAAGCAAAAAGTGAAGCCAAAAAAGCCTTTAATGACGATAGAATTTTCTTAGAAAAGTACATTGATAATCCGAAGCATATCGAAGTTCAGATAATGGCTGATAATTATGGACGAACGGTTCATTTATTTGAGCGTGATTGTTCTGTGCAGCGTCGTTTTCAGAAAGTGGTGGAGGTTGCGCCAAGTCTTACGCTTTCACAGCCTACAAAATATGCACTTTATGATTATGCTTTATCGATTGCAAAAGAAGTAAAATACAATAATGTCGGAACGGTTGAGTTTTTGGTAGATGCAGATGAAAATATTTATTTTATTGAGGTAAATCCACGAGTTCAGGTGGAGCATACGATTACAGAAGAAGTAACAGGAATTGATATTGTCAGAACTCAAATTTTGATTGCACAAGGTTATCCACTCACAAACAAACGTATTTATATTCACAGTCAAGCTGATGTTCCTTGCAATGGTTTTGCTATTCAATGTCGAATCACAACAGAAGACCCAGTAAATAATTTCAAGCCCGATTTTGGTCTTATTGTCGCTTATCGTTCTGCTGATGGTTATGGAATTCGTCTTGATGCAGGAAATTGTTATACAGGAGCTAGAATTTCTCCATTTTTTGACCCCATGCTGATTAAAGTTTCGGCAAAAGGACGTACACTTTGGGGGGCTGCTGTTCGTTTGCATCGTGCTTTGAGAGAGTTTAGGATTAGAGGGGTAAAGACAAATATTGATTTTCTATTGAATGTAATTTCGCATCCAGAATTCCAAAAAGGAGCAGCAACTGTTAAGTTTATTGATAATCATCCAGAGTTATTCGAAATGCCTCGTCGTTTTGATAGAGGAACAAAAATACTTCGTTACATTGCCGAAACTACCGTAAATGGAAATGAAAGTGTAAAAAAACTAGACCCAACCAAAAAATTTAGAACTCCAAAAATTCCAGATTTTGATAAAAAATATCAAGATTCTTTCCCAAAAGGAACAAAAGACAAACTCAACGAATTAGGCAGAGAAGAATTTTGTAAATGGCTCAAAAATGATAAAGCCATTCATTATACAGATACAACGTTGAGAGATGCTCATCAGTCGCTTTTGGCTACTCGTGTTCGTCCGTATGATATGCTTGAAGTAACTAAAAGTTTTGCCAAAAACCACCCAGAAGTATTTTCTTTAGAGATGTGGGGAGGAGCTACTTTTGATGTTTCGATGCGTTTCTTACACGAAGACCCTTGGGAACGCTTAAAAAATATCCGAGCTGCTGCACCGAATATTCTTTTACAAATGTTACTTCGTGGCTCAAATGCAGTTGGTTATAAAGCCTATCCTGATAATTTGGTCGTAAAATTTATTGAAGAAGCAGCTACAAATGGTATCGATATTTTCAGAGTTTTTGATTCCCTAAACTGGGTAGAAGCGATGAAAGTTAGTATCAAAACGATTAGAGAAAATACAAATTCATTGGCAGAAGCCTGTATTTGTTATACGGGCGATATTATTACCAATCCAAAAGGAAAATATAATTTACAGTATTATTTAGATTTAGCGAAGCAGTTGGAAGACGAAGGAGCGCATATTTTGGCAATCAAAGATATGGCAGGGCTTTTACGTCCTTATGCAGCCGAGTTATTAGTTTCCAAGCTCAAAGAAACGGTACAAATTCCGATTCATTTGCATACGCACGATACTTCTTCTATTCAGTCTGGAACGTATTTGAAAGCCATTGAAGCAGGTGTAAATGCGGTCGATGTTGCCTTGGCTTCTATGTCTGGCTTGACCTCTCAACCTTCTTTTAATTCGATGGTGGCAGCGATGGAAGGACATGAGCGTGAGCAAAAAATTCATTTACCAAAACTCAATGCTTTTTCGAATTATTGGGAAGATGTAAGAGAATATTATTATCCTTTTGAGTCGGACCTGAAAGCAGGAACGGCAGAGGTTTACGAACACGAAATACCAGGAGGGCAGTATTCAAATCTACGTCCACAAGCTGAATCGTTAGGTTTGGGAGATAAATTTCAAGAAGTAAAGAAAAATTATGCTGTTGCAAATGAGCTTTTTGGAGATTTAATAAAAGTTACACCAAGTTCAAAAGTAGTAGGTGATTTTGCTTTATTTATGACGGCAAATGGCTATACAAAAGAAGATATTTTGGAAAATGGAGCTACGATGTCTTTTCCAGAATCGATAAAAGAAATGATGCGTGGCGATTTGGGACAACCTCAAGGAGGTTTTCCTAAGAAAGTTCAAAAAATTATTCTCAAAAAAGAAAAACCTTTTACAGAGCGTCCGAATGCTCATTTAGAGCTGGTTGATTGGGAAAAAGAATGGAAATCATTTAAGGCAGCATTTAAAAATGGCAATGAATTGGATTTGATTTCTTATTTATTATATCCAAAAGTATTTACTGATTTTTATAATATAGTTCAAGAATTTGGCGATGTTTCGATTTTGCCTACTCAAATTTTCTTCTACGGAATTCAGCCAAATGAAGAAATTATGATAGATATTGCAGAAGGAAAAACGCTTATCGTAAAACTTCGCTCTATCAGTCAGGCAGATGAAGACGGAATGAAAACAGTTACTTTTGATATGAACGGACAAATTCGTCGTGTCAGAGTTCTGGATAAGAGTTTGAAAATCACGAAAGTTTCTAATCAAAAAGCAAGTGCTACTGAAGACGGAGAAGTAGGTTCGCCACTTCAAGGAAAAATAGCTGAAGTTTTGGTAAAAGAAGGCGATACCGTAAAAGCTGGAGATTCTCTTTTTGTAATAGAAGCCATGAAAATGGAAACAACTGTCAGCACACCAAAAGCAGGAAAAGTCAAGAAAATTGTTTTAGGTGGTGGTTCGATGGTAGAACAAGATGATTTGGTTATTGTGGTGGAGTAAGGTTTTTTTATATCTTGTTTTGTGCGTTCAGTTTAGAAAAATTGAACGCACATTTTTTAACTAAAATCAAAAAATGAACTATTACGAAAGGATAAAAAAACTTACTGAAAATGTATCTACTACTTTGATTGATTTTTCAGAAGAAAGAGGGAAGTCAAGAACACCTACACAAGCATCTTCAAATTTTATAACAAATAAAGAACAGGGAAACTGGGCTGAAAACCTTGTTAATAGAGCTATCAATGAAAATTCTAAAAATTTTATTGCTATAAAATATGGGAAGTCTGATGATTTGATAGCAGGACAGAAGGGGTTCAACGAGTTTTATCAAGAATTTCAAGATGAATTAGACATCATTGGAAAAAGACCTGATATTTTAATTTTCAAAAAGTCTGATTACAAAGAAGAACTAGGAAATGATATTAGTCAAATTCCACATAGTTCTATTACAGAATATGTAAAAAAGGCGATTGCAGGAATTGAAGTACTGACAACTACGGAAAACTCCAAAAACTATTGATACAACGTGTAAATATTGTTTTTCAAAAGAATAAAATTTGGT
>PFKD01000219.1:3299-15230 GCA_002784125.1 Flexibacter sp. CG_4_10_14_3_um_filter_32_15 | reverse complement strand
TTGATGATTAGACACTTCAAAAATATACTTTTCTTTTTTTTTATGCAAAATTTACCTTTTTAGTAGGGTAGAGTAGGAAAAAACAATACCTTTACAGAATAAAATTTGGTAATCACAAAACTTGTTTAGTATCAGTCCAATATCAGATAAGAGCCTTCCTTTTTTTATGTTTTGATACGAAATAATAGTTGCCAGTTAGATGATAGAATTAAGTTTTGGTAAGGTAATTAAACTATTTGTAGTAAAAATTATACAAAATAAAGTTTGTTTATCCTGTTATTACTCTTATAAATTTTGTTTTGAATACTCACTAAACTATTATTCCTATGATTACTATTCGCAATTACATTCTATCTGCTTTATTGATTATTTCTGTTTTTGGTTGTGCTGCTTTTTCCCAAAATGAAAATGTAAATAAGAATGAAGGAAAAGTTTTTTCAGTTTCTGACGCTTCAGCTATTGGAGAAGGCAAAACTAAAGGAACAGAAAATGTAGAGAAGAATAAAACATCAAATAAAACAGACAAAGAAGGCATTAACTCAGAAGAAAGAACCGAATTTGTAGCTTCTATTTTGGAAACAGCTACTGCTTTAGAAGGTGTTCCTTATGTCTATGCAGGCAAATCGCCAAAGGGTTTTGACTGTTCAGGATTTGTTTATTATGTGTTCAAAAATCATGATATTGCCCTTCCTGCTTCTTCAAGAATGTATGACAATGTAGGCAAAACGGTTGCTTTAAAAAATGCTCAAAAAGGAGATATTATTTGTTTTACAGGAACAGACCCAAGCATTGACCGTACAGGACACGTTGGAATTGTTGTAGAAAACAGTCCAAACAAACCTATAAAATTTATTCATGCTACCTCTGGGAAAAAATACTCAGTAGCATATAGCCTACTTTCAAAAGACGGAACGGGGTATTATGCAAAACGTTTTCGTTCTGTTCGTAGAGTTTCTCCAAAAAACTAAAATTTAATTTTATAAATTCTTAACAAAAGGGTGCATCTCAAAATGTCGCTTTATTAATTTTATAATTGAAAGGAAAAGGCAAGCCTTTTCCTTTCATACAGTCATTTTTTCAATTCAAAATGCTAGTTTAGGAAAGGGCAAGCCATTTCCCTACTGAAAACGACATTTTAAGATGCACCCTAACAAAAAGAGCCAACTTTTCTAAAAGCTGGCTCTTTTTGATTTATTATGATGATTATGAGAAAATCAATGGCATACAAACCTTATTTTTATAACCAAACAGTCATTATTCTGACAAAAATACTTCTAACGTAACTTATACCATTAAGTTACATTTTTTTAAAAAAAACTAAGCACTAATTTTGTCTTACAATAAGTGTGATTACTATTTGTGTATTCAGTTGATATGAATTTCCCCTTAAAAAACGAAGTTAGGATAAAATAAAATAAATAAACTTGTCTATCAGCTTTTTATATCAAAATCACACACAATATAAAAACTATCCAAAACCATTTTTATTCAAAATAATAATATGAAATTTTCCCTATTTGCCTTACCTATTATTGCCATGAGTCTATTTTTTGTAGGATTATGTGGTAATATCTTTTCGCCTTCTACCCTAAAAACTAACTCTACTAAGACAAAAACTATACATTTAGAAACCCCACTAGGCGAAACTATCGAACTAGAAAACCTAAACAAAAACGAAAAACTAAAAGGAAAATGGATACTTTTGGATTTTTGGGCTTCGTGGAACAGCGAAAGTATGAAAGATAGAAATGTATTAAATGAAGTCTATTCGCAGTATAACTCAAGGAATTTAGAAATTGTATCTGTTTCGTTAGACAATTCGAAAGAACGTTGGAAAACAGCTATTGCTCAAAATAATTCTTCTTGGTTAGAGCTGTCAGATTTACAAGGTTGGAAAAGTGCAGCTTGTAACAAATACAATGTTTCTGGTCTTCCTTATCATGTACTTCTCAATCCAAAAGGCGAAGTAGTAAAAACAGCTATTACAAATCAAGAATTAGTAGAAGTTTTGAAAGAAGTATTATAAGTATAGAAAAAATAAAAATTGCTAAATCCTTATTGTTGAATTGAAAACAATAAGGATTTTTTGTTATATAAAATTTCATTTTCTACTCTCATTTTTTGTAATATTGCATTGAATTTTTAAATCATTTCTAAAAAATTATTTTACTAAAAAGAAATTATGGTTTCGATAATAATGGGCAGCCGTTCCGATTTACGAGTAATGGGGGCAGCAGCAGAAGTTTTAGACGAACTTAAAGTAGAATACTCTTTGACAATCGTTTCGGCACATCGCACACCCGAACGTTTGTTTGATTTTGCTAAATCTGCAAGAAAAAATGGCATAAAAGTAATTATTGCAGGTGCAGGAGGTGCAGCACATTTACCTGGTATGGTGGCTTCACTTACTTCTTTGCCTGTTATTGGTGTTCCTGTCAAGTCTTCTAATTCTATTGATGGCTGGGATTCTGTTTTGTCTATCTTACAAATGCCTTCTGGTGTTCCTGTGGCTACTGTGGCATTGGATGGAGCAAAAAATGCAGGTATTTTGGCTGCTCAAATTTTAGGAACTTCTGATGAAAAGTTGGCTCTTCGTTTGGATAACTTTAAAGAAGCTCTAAAAGAAAAAGTAATTGCTGATGTAGAAAATATAGATAAAAATGGGTGGAAAGAATTGGTTTAATTAGTTTGTAATAGAATTCAATAGCTATTTTTTGCGTCTTTTAAGATATGATACAGTTGAAATCACTCTAAATAGAGAGCTACATTAATTCTTGAGGATTCCAAAAAACACTTTCAAACTCTTGTATTTGGTGGTTTTCTACTTTTATATTTTCAGATTCTAAAAGCTCTTGCATTTTGGTTGGGGTTTCAAAATGGTGTCTGCCTGTAAGTAATCCGTTTCTGTTTACTACTCGGTGGGCTGGGATTTTTATTTGTCTGGCTTCATTTATTACTTGACAATTATTCATTACCCAACCTACCATTCTTGCACCTCGTGTGTGTCCCAAAAATTTTGCGATTGCTCCATAAGAAGTTACTCGTCCTTTAGGGATTTGTAAAACTAGGTCTATTACGTCGTCTTGGAATGTGGTTTTCATTGAATGTATGTGATTTTATAACTCGCTTATTTCTTCAATAGATAATTTTGTTTTTTGATTTATTTCTTCAGCAGAAACTCCTTGTGATTTTAAAAATTTTGCAAATTCTAATACTAACTTTTTATTTTCTTCAGCTTCTTTTTTTAATTCATCTGTTTCTTGTTGTAAAAACGAAATCTGATTATCTCTATATCTAAGAGGTTCTAAACATTCTTCTATTACGTCTTTATCTGTCAGTAATTTTCCGTTTAAAAATACTCTATATTCTTTTTTCAAAAAATTATACATAAATAGTATTCTGTTTAATTTCTTTTTTCTCTTAAAAAATTATTTATTTCTTCTAAATCTTTGATTTTAGATTCTAATAACTCTACTTTTTCTTTTAAAAATTGATTTTCTTTTGCTAATTCTTTACCTTCTGCATAATTATAGAAATTACCTATCACAAAACCTACCTGTCCAGTTTCATTATTACTGTGATTTATAGACATTGTATCAGGTAGGAAATCTTGAATAGGAATCTGCAAAATATCTGCAAAACTTGCTACTTGTTCTAAAGCAACAGAAGTTTCATTTCTTTCTAAACGAGAATATACAGAAGTAGAAACTCCCAAGAGTTCTGCCATTTCTGTTTGGGTCATTTTTTTATCTTCTCTTGCTGAGATAAGTCTGTTTCCTACTTTCATTCTCATAACCGAATTTAGATTTTTGATATACGGAAAAAGGTTTTTAAAACCATAAAGTTATTACTTTTTTTGTGAACTAGACTAATTTATTATAAAAATAATATAAAATCTAGTGGCGTTTGCCGAAAAGCCGATAGAGTAGGTTGTTTTTTTTTATAACTTATTAATTTTTTATGAAATACTTAATTTTATTATTTTTACTATTTTTCATAAATGTAGATACTGTTTTTGGTCAAAGTAATGCTTACCAAGAACTCAAATATTTACTTATAGATAGAGGCTATTCTGTTTCTACAGAAAAATATGGATATTTGACAAAAGGAGAGTCTGCTGGTTATAGTAAAACGTTCTATGCAAATACTACTTACGTAATTGTAGCTTTATCAACAAGTAGTAGTGTGCAAGATGTTGATGTCCAACTACTTGATAGCGATGGAACTGTATTGGCTAGAGATACAGACAGTAACGTGTTGGCTGTTGTAGAATATACGCCTCGTGTCAGTAGAACAATGAGAGCAGTAATGAAAAATTATGCTTCCTATTCTGGTTCTCATAAATGCCAGTTAATAATATTTTACAAATAAACTAACTATAAAACTATGAAATATATCTTTTTTTTAATTACTATGTTGTGTACTTCAATCCACTTACAGGCACAACAAACCAATGAAGCTGTTAAATTAGTTTACGACTTCGCTAAGTCATATTCAGAAATTGATTCTGTTAAAGACACAGAGCATGTACTACGATTAGTAGACAGAGATTTAAAAAGTTCTCTGACAGACTTTGATACTAAACAAGGCGTTAAAACCATAAATAGTGATTTTTTTGGTTTAAATGAACATTTGAATAGTATTGTTCGTAATGAAATTGACCTTGATTATAACATTACCGAAATCATTAAATCTGATTTAACTGGCAGTTTTGCTTATGTAATTTTTGAAGCTTCTTACAAAGCAACAATAAATAATAAGCCTTTTGATAATGGTACAGAAACTGTTATGATGACCCTTATCAAAAATAATGACGAGTGGAAAATAAATAATTATTATGTTGTTGATATAAAAAAAGAAACTCCAAAAACGACTTGTTATGCAACAGTTTTTAAGTCATCACAAAATAATAATGAACAGTTATTAATTAAACTTGACACTCCTGACGGTCGTTCCTTGTTATCTGAATTTATACGATTTTTATTTGAAAAAAATAAAAGTGGAGGTTGGATTGTAAACGAAAAAAACACAAAATTTGAGGTAGATAAAACAGGAAACATAACAGTTTTATCCAGTACGTCAAATGTAAAAGGGACTGCAAAAGTTCAAGATGTAAGCAATGTAACTGAAATAGCTCTTGTATTGATTAAATCCTTCTTATCTCAAGATATTTGCGAAGATGTATCTATTAATTCAAAATAAAATAGATTTTTCCAAACCTATAAGGTTTTCAGAAACCTTATAGGTTCTATTTGATTCTAACTAACGTGAACTCGGAATTATAACTATATGATTATCAACTAGTTAGTTTGTTTTTTTTATATATCGGTCTGCCCTAATGGGACTGACCTAGTGTTATGTAGGTCAGTTCCGTTAGGGCAGACCGAAAAACATATCTCATCTATTTTAAACAAATAACAAGGCTATTTTTAATTCCGAGTTCACGTTAACTAAAACTAATCCCAGCATCAAGCACTTTTTGAGGACGAGTACGAACTCTTGCATCGGTTGCATTGGCTACAATGGTCTGAATCACTCGTTTTTCATCAATATTTTTAAGTGCAGCTAATGAGCGAATTCCTGTTTGTTTCATTACTTGTTCCATGGCTGGTGCAAAAATACGCAATGCTCCTGTAAGTCCTTGATTTACAGCCAAATCTATCAAAACAGTTATTCCACCTGCTGAATTTATAAAATCAGTTATAGGCTCACGATTTACAACAAGTCCATTTGCATTCAATGAAATTTTGGCTCTAAGTGCAGGTTTTACATATTCTTGTACGGCTGCCAAAACTTGTAATTTTGCTACTTCTATGTTTTGTCCTGCTCTTACAAAAACACCATGTAAAACTTTATCAGCACGGATATATTTTTCTGCATCTGTTCCTTCATAACGCTTTCCATCTGGTGTAAAGACAACCATTTTTGCAGGGTCATATTTATCATTTCGATAAGTATATTCTACATCAATTCCGAATCTTCCGAAGGCTTCTTCAAATAACGAAGGGTTTCTGTCTTTGATAAGTGCCATCATGTGAGGGAAAGTTCCTCCTCCTGTTTGTCCTGCAAACTGAATAAATCCAAAAGAAAAAGCTGCTTTGTCATAACTATTGATAGCATCAAATTTTCCTTCATTTTTAGATACAAATTCTAAGGCTTCGGCAAGCTGACGAGAAAGTCCGACGCTTTCATAATACGCTGCTGGAATGTCATGAATGACTGTTCCCGAATACGAAACGCCATACGGATAAACACTATAATTACTACGCACAAAATTAGAGAAACTAACTTTTTCTAGGTTTCCTCTATGGTCTTTGTAAGTGATATTATATTTTGTATGCTCTCTCAATAATTTATAAGTTACATCATTTGGATTGATAAGTCCACTAGAATATCCAGAAGCACCAATGAGAGAAGATTTTCCTGCCCACCAATCAATTTTGTTTCGTTGTTGGAATCTATCTATTGCTGAAATAGTGGCTTGAATTTGAGAAAGACCAGCAACCGAATTCATATAATCTAATTGTACAAAACGTCTTTGCACTTTTTCTACGTCAGCTTGACGATTTGCACCACCACGCCCAACACTTGCAGAAAGTCCACTTCCAAAAATCTGAACGCCATTTATAGCATCAAGCGTAATGACTTCTTTTTTATTCTGTTCGTATTTTGAAATATTTCCTGTTTGAGAAACTGAAGAAGAATTATCTTTACCATCTCCAATACTTGTATCTACATTACTACTTCCACTACTTGAGCTAGAAGAAGAGCTATAATTTGTTGTTTTGGCTGCTTTTGTAATCATCAAACGCTGTCCTAGTGAAAGGGCATTTGAGCTAAGCCCGTTGCTTTCCTTAATATCTTGAACGCTAACATTATATGCCATCGCAATTCTGTATAAAGAATCGCCCGAAACAACAGTATGATAAATAATTTTTGGAGCTGCTTGAGTAGGTTGAGGATTTTGAACTGGCGCAGCTTGAGAGGCTACTTCTGGCTTATCCTCCAAATAAAGCATCTGACCAATTCTGAGAATATTACTATTCAAATTATTTATGCTTTTGAGTTCGTTTACTGAAACCCCTACTTTTTGAGAAACTCGCCACATACTATCTCCAGCCTGTACAACGTAACTCGGACGAGGTGTAAAAACAGGAGCTTTTACAACAGTCGGCGAATGGGTTTGAATCGTTGGTGTAGGGTCAGGCGCAGTATAACTACTTCCACCACTCACTCTCAGTTGTTGTCCCAAAGAAAGAGCATTTGAAGTCAAGCCATTTAATGCCTTTAGTTCGTTTGTTGAAATATTGAATTTTGTAGCAATTCTCCAAAGTGAATCCCCAGCTTGTACAGTATAAATGGAGGTATTGGGCGAAGATGCAGCAGCCGTATTTCCTCCATACGAAGGAGAGTCTATACTTACTTGCAAACGCTGTCCTAATGAAAGACTAGCATCTGACATATTATTAAGTCTTCGGATTTCATCTACCGAAATTTGATATTCCCTAGAAATTCCCCAAAGTGTGTCGCCACTCTGTACTGTGTGATAAGTTGCCATTCAATAAGTAGTATAATGCTAAAAAAATAAGAGTTTTGTAACTCTGCTGGTAAGATACGTATTTTTTTGTTTTTTGAGAACAGAAATTCAAAAACTTCTTTAGATTTCTTCAAAAAATGGGTTTGTTGTAAATATTAAAAAAACTCACATTCTAATTTGTTAAAAATTAAAGTGTGAGTTTTTTAATATATTATTTCTATAAAGAAAAATGAACAGGTTTTACCGTTGCTTGTGTTCCCACGAGCGACCTAACTTATTATTAGTTATTTCTACGAGGTGGACGAGAATCTCTTCCTCCTGCTCGGCTATCTCTGCCATTGCCACGACTTCCACCACGGTCGCTTCCTCCTCTATCATTGCGAGGTGGACGTTCTTCATAGCCTTCTGGTTTAGGCAATAATACTTTTCTTGACAAACGGAATTTGCCAGAACGCTGATCTACTTCCATTAGTTTGACTTGAATTTCTTCTCCTTCTTCCAAAACGCCTTCCATACTCGCCAAACGTTCCCAAGTAATTTCAGAAATATGAAGCAAGCCTTCTTTTCCTTTCATAAATTCTACAAAAGCACCAAAGTCAGTAATTTTCTTAACTGTACCTTCATATACTTTTCCTTCTTCTGGTGGCGTTACGATTTCTTCAACAATCGATCTTGCTTTGTTGAGTACCTCTTTATCTGTTGCAAAAATAGAAACACGACCTGCATTATTTACTTCTTCAATCGTAATAGTTGCACCTGTTTCACGCTGAATTTCTTGAACAATTTTTCCTCCAGGTCCGATAACAGCACCAATAAGTTCACGAGGAATAATAATTTGATGAATACGTGGAGCGTGATCTTTCACTTCTACACGAGCTTCTGTAATCGTTTTGCTCATCTCATTCAAAATGTGCATACGCCCCTCTTTAGCTTGTAATAATGCTTTATGCAAAATTTCATACGAAAGGCCATCAATTTTGATGTCCATTTGGTAAGCTGTGATTCCGTTTGCTGTTCCTGTTAATTTAAAATCCATATCTCCTAAATGGTCTTCATCTCCCAAAATATCAGAAAGAATGGCAAATTTACCAGTTTCGCTATCCGAAATCATTCCCATTGCAATACCAGAAACAGGAGATTTGATACTCACACCTGCATCCATCAAAGCCAAAGAACCAGCACAAACAGTAGCCATTGAAGACGAACCATTCGATTCCAAAATATCAGAAACTACACGAACTGTATAAGGATTATCTTCATAAGAAGGCAAAACATTTTTCAATGCACGCATAGCCAAATTCCCATGACCTACTTCACGACGACCAGGTCCACGATTCGGACGAGCTTCGCCAGTAGAGAAGGCAGGGAAATTATAATGTAAAATAAAACGATTGTAACCAGAGTTCATCGCTCCGTCAATCATTTGTTCGTCTAGTTTTGTACCTAGAGTAACTGTTGTGAGAGATTGCGTTTCGCCACGAGTAAAGACAGCCGAACCGTGAGCAGAAGGTAAATAATCAATTTCTGACCAAATAGGACGAACTTCATTTGTTTTTCTTCCATCTAAACGTGTTCCTTCATCTAAAACGAAGTTACGAGCTGCTGATTTGTACATTTTTTTGAAATATGTACTTACCAAACTCATATCTACTTTTTCTTCTTCAGTAGGTTCTTTTGGAAGCGTATCGATATACGATTGTTTGATAGCGTTGATAGCTTCTCCACGTTCAGACTTGCTGCGTGAAGTTCCAACTTTTACAGAATCATAAATTGCTTGATAATATTTTTCATGAAGCATTTTTTCTAATTCTTCATTTCCTTCTGGTTGTAAGTGTTCTCTTTTTTGAGTGCTTCCAACAGCTTCAGCCATTTCTCTTTGCAATGTACATTGTAGCTTGATAGTTTCGTGAGCTATCTGAATTGCTTTTAATAAATCTTCTTCTGTTACTTCTTTAGATTCTCCTTCTACCATCATAATATTGTCGTAAGTTGCAGCGACAATACATTCCAAACTAGCTTCTTCCATTTGAGCAGGTGTTGGATTGATGATATATTCTTCTCCTAATTTAATTACTCGTACTTCTGACATTGGCTCAAGCATTGGCAAGTCAGAAACTGCAATCGCAGCCGAAGCAGCAAAACCAGCCAAAGCATCAGGCAAAACTTCCTCATCAGCAGAGATAAGCGAAATCATGATTTGTGTTTCGTTGTGATAATTATCAGGAAAAAGAGGACGAACAGCTCTATCTATAATTCTTGAAATCAAAATTTCGTGGTCAGATAATCTTCCTTCACGCTTCAAAAAGCCCCCTGGAATACGCCCATTAGCAGCAAATTTTTCTTGATAATCTACTGAAAGAGGGAAAAAATTCATTCCTTCACGAGCTTCTTTTGCACCTACTACGGTAGCTAAAAGCATTGTTTTGCCCATTCTGACGACTACTGCGCCACTTGCTTGTTTGGCCAGTACGCCTGTTTCTACACTTATTTCTCGTCCGTCGGGGAGAGAAACCGTTTTGATAATCGGATTTGGTTTCATTTACGTTTTTAATTTTTTGTGTTTAGTTGCTACGAAGATACAATTTTTTTTATTATTTCGATTATTTTTTTGAAGTTGCTTTATTTAAACTCTAAGGGTAGAGTGTTTATAATTCGGTACTGTACCTTACTATTTTTATTAAATACAGAGTTACGGAGAACACAGAGAGTTAAAATATATTTTTTAAGAATAAATCATTTTTAAATTAAATTATTCAACTAGTATTTTGTATTATCTGTATTTTAGCTGCGTTGATTTACAATTCAAATCCTGTTAATCCTACTAACCGATAGCTCAGCGAAGCTAATCCTTAACAAAATAATACTCTACAAAAAAATAGACAGAGGCATCGTCAATAAAGAAGGAGAAGCTGCTTTTGATGTAGATAACCGTGTACAAGTCCTTGTAAAAGATGGTAGTACAAAAGAAGGAATTATCAAAGAACACCGTTTACTAAGACTAGAAAGAGAATTTGTCGTTGATATGCAAGAACAAACCTCTTGGAGTGGAAATGTTTCAGTAGATTACAATTTAGATGTTTAAGTAAATGGACACCTGCCAAAGCAGCGAAGCTAATTTAAAATGGATAATTGATAATTACATAAAACATTGATTATCAGGTTATTAAATTAAAAAATAAGATGCATTAATTTTGTACGATTACTTAACAACCAATAAAATTGTTTCTCGCTTAGGTATTTTAGAAAGCCTAGAAGCCTATGATGGTACTGCCACCCTCAAAACAGAAAACCTACTTTGGGATGCACAAACTGCCGAAGTACTACTCACTTCTGTTGGGTGTATAATAAATTGTCGTTTTTTGTAGGGAAGAGGCAAGCCTTTTCCCTACGTAATACAAATTGACCAAGCGAAATCCGAAGAGCAGCGTAGCTAATTTGTTATGCACCTTTGAAGATGTATTGCTGCTAAAATAAAATTGTGTATTGTTGTAAGCAACTGAAATACTAAATTCTGACAGTATAGAATTATAAATGATACGACAAAATGGCAGTAAACCTAAAACCCAAACGACACAAAAAGACAAAATTTACACTCAAAAAATCATTTTTGGCATTGGCATATTGTATGTAAAGACTACAACGAAAGTGTCATATACAAAATCGCACAAACTCAAAATAGAGTTTAATAAGATAAGCGTGATGACATAAAATTTATGTATTCATTCACTATTAAATAAAATGACAACTATGGCTGATGTAAATATTCGTCCGTTAGCAGACCGTGTTTTGGTCGCTCCTGATGCAGCAGAAGAAAAAACTGCAAGTGGAATTATCATTCCTGATTCTGCAAAAGAAAAACCACAACGTGGAAAAGTAATCGCAATCGGAAACGGTAAAAAAGACGAACCAATTACTGTAAAAGTAGGCGATAATGTCCTTTATGGTAAATATTCAGGTACAGAAATTAATGTAGAAGGACAAGATTACCTTATCATGCGTGAATCTGACATTTATGCAGTTGTTTAATTTCTCAAAGAAATTAATTTAAAAATTAATTTAAAACCGACTTAAACGTTAGGTTTTTTTATGGATTTATTTTTAAAAGTAGCCGATAGTTTTCTAACTGTCGTAAAATATTATATTTCTGACAGTTGAAAACTGTCAGCTACTCAAAATCCATTTCTACAATTTTTTTAATAGAACACAAAAAACATTCAAAGTAATATGGCTAAGATAATATCATTCGATACAGTCGCTCGTGAAAAATTGAAAAAAGGCGTTGATGCTTTAGCAAACGCAGTAAAAACAACTTTAGGACCTAAAGGTCGTAATGTAGTCATCGACAAAAAATTTGGCGCACCCTCAGTTACTAAAGATGGTGTAACAGTTGCTAA
>PFKD01000219.1:0-3218 GCA_002784125.1 Flexibacter sp. CG_4_10_14_3_um_filter_32_15 | reverse complement strand
AGAACTTAAAATCTCAATCTCGTCCAATCAAAGTATCGTCTGAAATTGCTCAAGTAGGTGCTATTTCTGCCAACAACGACATGGAAATCGGTAAAATGATTGCTGATGCCATGGACAAAGTAGGTAAAGACGGTGTAATCACAGTAGAAGAAGCTCGTGGTACTGAAACAGAAGTAAAAACCGTTGAAGGTATGCAATTTGACCGTGGTTATTTGTCTCCATATTTTGTTACAAATACAGAAACCATGGAGGTAGAATTAGAAGATGCTTACATTCTAATTTATGACAAAAAAATCTCTTCTATGAAAGAACTTCTTCCTATTTTGGAACAAGTTGCTCAAAGTGGAAAACCATTGGTTATCATTTCAGAAGATGTAGATGGCGAAGCATTGGCTACTTTGGTAGTAAACAAAATTCGTGGTGCATTGCGTATCGCTGCTGTTAAAGCCCCAGGTTTTGGCGACCGTCGTAAAGCAATGTTGGAAGACATCGCTACGCTTACAGGTGGTACACTTATCAGCGAAGAGCGTGGTTACAAACTAGAAAGCGCAGAAGTTTCTTACTTAGGACGTGCTGAAAAAATCACTATCGACAAAGACAACACTACAATCATCAATGGTGCTGGCGAAAAAGAAAATATTACTCGTCGTATTAACGAAATCAAATCTCAAATTGAGAAAACAACTTCTGATTATGATCGTGAGAAATTGCAAGAACGTTTGGCTAAATTAGCTGGTGGTGTTGCAATTCTTTATATCGGTGCAGCTACAGAAGTAGAAATGAAAGAGAAAAAAGACAGAGTAGATGACGCATTACACGCAACTCGTGCAGCCGTACAAGAAGGCGTAGTACCAGGAGGTGGTGTTGCATTTATTCGTGCGCTTGATTCTTTGACTGACCTTGTTGTTGGTAAAAATGGTATCGAAAACCAAGACCAAGAAACAGGTGTAAATATTATTCGTCAGGCTTTAGAAGCTCCTCTTCGTACTATCGTTTCGAATGCAGGTCTTGAAGGCTCTGTAATTATTCAGAAAGTAAGAGAAGGAAAAGCTGATTTTGGCTACAATGCTCGTGAAGACAAATATGAAAACTTAGTAGCTGCTGGTGTTCTTGACCCAACTAAAGTTTCTCGTTTGGCGCTTGAAAACGCTGCTTCTATTGCTTCTCTTTTACTTACTACTGAGTGTGTAATTGCAGATGATCCAGAAGAGAAAGAATCTATGTCTGCTCCTGCTGGAATGGGTGGCATGGGTGGAATGATGTAATCATCATTCTTATTGTTTTCTTAAAAACTTGCAGCCTATTTTTAGCACTCTTTTTTGAGGTGTAGGCTACAAATTTAAAAAGTCATTTCTTCTGTCTTAATAAATGGAAGGAATGACTTTTTTGCGTTTTGTTTTGGTCTGCCTTAATTAGGACTGAGCTTTTGATAAACTACAAACAAAAAAACGCCTATAAATTAATTTTTATAGACGTTTTTCTAAAAAATAAACAACGATTGATTAGTTAGCTACTTCTGTGCTATCTTTTTCAGCCTTATATTTTGCATTCAGACGTTCTAAAACTGGTTTTGTAATATCTAGGTTTTTGTCTGCATAAAGAATTGTAGCCGCACCCTTTTGAGTTCCCAAAACTACTTTATAGCCTTTTTCTTCTTTGTATTTTTCTAAAACTTCCTCAATGTTAGAAAATATTTCATCCATGTTTTTTTGCTCTTGTAGCATAAGAGCTTCCGATTTAGATGCTTTTTGTCTATCTAACATTTGTGCTTTTGTTTGAAGATCTTGTTGTTCTTTCTTTGCACCATTTTCAGACAAAAGTCCTTGTTGATAGCGTTTTTGCAAACTTTCGGCTTCACTTTGTAGTTGAATTTCTTGTTGTTGGAATTGTCTGCTGGCTTCAATTTGATTTTTCTCTGAACGTTCTTTTATCTCTACATAAAAGTCATAATAAACAGTTAGAGAATCAATATTGACATAAGCAATATCGCCACTGCTACTTGACGAACTTGATGCGCTAGAAGAAGTTGTTGTTGAAGCACTTGCATTTTTAGAGTCTTTTGGCTGACAACCTGTAAGAGCTACGAAAGAAACTAATAAAGCAAGAACAAAGTAAAATGAATTGGTGAATGTAATTTTATTTTGAATCATGAGATTAAAATTGAGAAATAAACGAGATTAATTTTTTAAAATAAAGGCACAAAGATAACAGAATTTTATTTATTAAATTTTTTGGCTTTTTTTGAGAAAAATACCTGCCTTATCTGTTCGACATAGATTGAACTTTTTGTCTTATGCTGTTGGCTTTTTGATAATCATTTTTGTACGAAAAGAACCTGTAATATCTTGGGAGGCAGTTTGGTCTTTTGCATTCAATTCTTGAACTTTTCCTTTGAAAGTACCTTCATAAATATCGCCTTCGATTTTATTAATAGTCATTTCAAAAGTTTCAGCATCTTTCCACTGATTTTTGAATTTTCCTTGATTATTTGTTAAAATAAAATTAACAATAATTTCTTTTCTCATTTCTCCTTCTTGAGTTTCTGTCAATGTAAAAGGTGGAGTTTGATTTAAGTCAAAGTTATGTGCTTGCAAATAAAACATTTGTTTACAATGATCGTCTGCACAACGTTCGATTCTAAACAAATTGTTTTTCATTAAATTATAACTGTCTTTACCATCAAGAGATAAATAATTGAAATTATACTCGTTTCCGTTAATAGTAGCTTTGATATAAAAATTAGTATCTATTGCAGCAGAAGCTGGACGAGTATCAGGTTCCTCCACTTCTTCCACTTGTGTAGAATCAGCATTTGATGTAGCTTCAGAGGTACCAGTATTTGTACAAGCCCAAAGTCCATAAGAACTAATAGCAGCAAAGACAAATAATATATAGATGGATTTAATCTTTTTCATAAATTCTGATAAGTTTGAGAGTGTTTTGATTAAAATTGAAATAATACCAAATTAAAACTAGCCTTCTAAATTAGGTTGTAGTATTTGTTTGGGAGTGCAAAATTCTGAAAAAATAGGGTCTTATCAAATTATTTTGAAATATTTAAGTATCTAAGAAATAATTACAACCTGCCAAAGTAGCGAAGCTAATTAAAAATTACGAAATGAATATTCAGCGCAGCTAATTAGGGTGCATAACAAATTGTCGTTTCTTATGCTGCTCTTAACATATTTTGTACTTCTTCCCATCTATCACTTAGATTT
>PFKD01000197.1 GCA_002784125.1 Flexibacter sp. CG_4_10_14_3_um_filter_32_15 | reverse complement strand
TTTGCAAGAAGATATTATTTCTTCTGTGTATGCAAAAAATGACACGCTCGTTTTGATGCCAACAGGTGGAGGAAAATCTATTTGTTATCAAATTCCTGCTGTTACTTTAGACGGAATTTGTATTGTTATTTCGCCTTTGATTGCGCTGATGAAAGACCAAGTAAACGCACTTCAAACGAACGGAATTTCGGCAGCTTTCCTCAATTCTTCCCAAGATACAGGCGAACAAAGAGAAATTGAGTCAGAAGTAAAACAAGGAATTATCAAACTGTTGTATGTTTCGCCAGAAAAATTATTGACAGATTCATTTCTTTATTTTTTGAGTTCTTTGCCTGTTTCGCTTTTTGCAGTTGATGAAGCGCATTGTATTTCGCAATGGGGACACGATTTTAGACCAGAATATACGCAGTTAAAGACATTAAAAAAACGTTTTCCGTTTGTTCCGATGATTGCCCTTACTGCAACGGCTGACAAAATAACAAGGCGAGATATTGTCAATCAATTAGGACTTGAAAATCCGACTGAATTTGTAGCTTCTTTTAATCGTCCTAATCTTTCGCTCAATGTTTTACCAGCCTATAAACGTATGGATAGCATTGTGAGTTATATTTTAAGGCGACCAAATGAATCGGGGATTATTTATTGTTTAAGTAGAAAAAATACTGAAAATGTAGCTGCACGACTTCAAAAAGCAGGTGTAAAAGCTGATTATTACCACGCAGGACTTACTTCGCAAGAAAGAAACCGAGTTCAAGATGATTTTATTGCAGACCGAACGCCTATTGTTTGTGCAACGGTTGCCTTCGGAATGGGTATTGATAAGCCAAATGTTCGTTGGGTAATGCACTATAATATTCCTAAAAATATTGAAGGATATTATCAAGAAATTGGAAGGGCAGGACGTGATGGACTAAAAGGCGATACCATGCTTTTTTATAGTTTTAATGATTTGGAAGTTTTGAAGGGTTTTGCAGAGCAAAGTGGGCAAAAAGAACTGCAACTTGCCAAACTAGAGCGAATGCAACAGTACGCAGATGCTCAAATTTGTAGAAGAAAAATTTTGCTAAGTTATTTTGGAGAAACGCTATTAGAAAACTGTGGAAACTGTGATGTTTGTAAAAATCCTCCTAAGCATTTTGATGGAACAATCATCGCCCAAAAAGCATTTTCTGCTATGATGAGAATGGATGAAAAAGTCGGTTTTACGATGCTTATCGATGTTTTACGTGGTTCGCAGCGACAAGAAGTTTTGGAAAAAGGATATGATAAAATAAAAACATACGGTGCAGGTTCGGATATTTCAGCAGGTATTTGGCAACAATATTTGTTACAGTTTCTGAATATGGGTTTGATAGAAATTGCTTATGACCAAAACAATGCTTTAAAGCTCACAGATGCAGCAAAAGCCGTTTTATTTCAAAAAAAGAAAGTCAATTTAGTTCAGTTTGAATATAAATCTAAGAAAGAAAGAGAAAAAGAATACGAAAGACCAAAAAGCAAAAAACGAGAACTTCAAGACGGATTATTCGAAGAATTGCGTCAGCTTAGAAGACAAATTGCAGACTCAAAAGGAGTTGCACCATATATGGTTTTTGGAGATGCAACACTCAAAGATATGGTCGACAAATCGCCTACACATTTGTTTCAGATGCGACAAGTTTCTGGAGTTGGTGATGTAAAATTGAGAGAATTCGGACAAATATTTTTAGATACAATCGTAAGTTATCTCAAAAATCAAGATATAGCTGATAAAGCAAAACTAACCAGTTCGCATCAAGTAACTTATGAAATGTTTGCCAATGAAAACAAATCACTAGCACAAATAGCAAAAGAGCGAAATATTACCGAAGGAACAGCTTTAGGACATTTATACAAGGCTAGTGAAGAAGGTTTTGAAATCGATTGGTTAGAGTTTGTAACTTTAGAAGAAATTGAAATCATTGAAAAAGCCATTGCAACCGTCAAAAAACGTATTCCAAAAGATGAAACCTTCCGAATGAAATTTGTCTATGAATATTTGGAAGAAAAAATGAGTTATGTCAAAATTCGTGCTGCTGTGGCGTACCGAAAGAAACAGAAGGTTTAGGTTTATGGTTTTATAATTATTAATCTAAAATACTCAAAATGATAAAGTTAAAAGTGTAATGTAAAATGACACTATTCTATTTTATTTTGTAATTTCTATACTTCGTTTTACTGGTCTTAAAATATATTTTTCTGTTTGGAATCTTGCTTTTTTTTAATTTTTATAGGAAAAACAAAATCTGCATAAATTACTCTGTAATTTTACTGATTTATGACTTACTAACATAAAATGAGTACAATTCTTGAAACTATTTTACTTAACATAGACGTTATATTTATAGTTTTGTTGGGCTAAACTCTATTCATACTTAATTGATAAACAAAAAAGCCAAATAAAAACCATATTTTTACGAAAAACCAATTACTAAAGTTCACTAAAACACAATTCATTATGAAAACCTCTACTCCAGACAAAATTATTTATATTATCAGGCACGGACAAACCGAATACAATCGTTTAGGCTTAGTACAAGGCTGTGGCATAGATTCGAACTTGAATGATGTCGGAAGACAACAAGCAGAGCTGTTTTTTCAAAAACACGGGCACACAAAGTTTGATAAAGTCTATACTTCGATGCTCAAACGAACACATCAGAGCGTTAAAGATTTTCTAGATTTAGAAATAAAATGGGAAAAACTTGTCGGACTCAATGAAGTAAGTTGGGGAGATAAAGAAGGAAGACCTGTTACAAAAGAAGAAAATGATGCCTACTTCAAGATGTTAGAAGGCTGGCGCAATGGCGAACTTCATCTAAAAGTACCAAAGGGAGAAAGTCCACTTGAAGTAGCCGAAAGACAAAGAGAAGCCTTAGAAGTAATTCTTTCTCGTCCACACGAAAAGCAAGTTTTGGTTTGTATGCACGGACGTGCAATGCGAATTTTGCTTTGTCAGCTTATGCGACAACCTATTTCGAAGATGGATGATTTTGAACATTCAAATCTAGGTTTGTATATTTTACATTACCGTTATGATACACATAGTTTTGACTTGCAAGTAACTAACGACAGAAGTCATTTGGAAGAAATGAATGTTTCTAAATAAATTGAATCCAATATCACATACATTTTTTTCGACCTCAACGACGGCAACGCCTCGTTGACGGTTGAAAAATAAAGCTAATTACTTACCACTCAATTTATTCTATTCTCAAAGAATCTTTACGAGCCTGCAAAGTATCTTCTACAATAAACAAAAACAGCTCAGAACGCTTTGGCATTTTCATATAATAATTGTAATTTTTTATAAAATAGTTAGAATCAATTTCGTGTTTTTTATAAATATTGTACCTATATTTCTCAAAACGCATCAATTTTGATTCATTTGGGTCGTATTGTTGAACAACAGAAGATTCTGCTGTCAGAATATCAGCAATTATTTGCACAAATTTTTCTCTAGGCAAAATGCTGTCAGGTAAAGTTCTTGAGGACGAAAAAAAAGATTCATTCGTTTTTTTGTTTTTTCCTCCACACGACGAAAAAATAGAAATACTAATAAAAATCAAAAGAAAAAATAGAGGAAATGAAGATAATTTGAGTGTAGTATTTTTATAGCAATGCTGTAAGTTCATAAATATAAATTTCATAGAAATAATTGTTGAATAAACATTTTACAAAAATGCGATAAAATCTACTATTTTTCTACTCACTATTTCATTTTTAGTAAAGGAATTAAGGAAAGAAGAGATTTTTTAATGAAAATTGAGAATATCCGTCTGTTCATAAAGCCCACAACTACTCTTTTTATTAAATCAGTCTTGATAAAATTTGTATAAATAATAGATAAGAACTAACTTTGCAGTTCGCTAAAAGAAACATTCCCTAAGGTTTATAGTTCTGTTAGTATAAGTTTTAATAAAAAAAACAAATTAAAAAGTAGTTAGTAGGAGCTAATTACACCATTATAAAACTTTATAAATTCTATTTGATTCTAAATTTTTAATAGAACATAGAATAAAAAATACCGATTTTCTTTGAAGGATTAAAAATAGATTAAAAATAATTACTCAAAGAAAAAAATCAAAACTCATTTATTTCATTTAATAAACTCATTTTTATATGTTATCTATCAATGTAAAAGACAACGAGTCTATCGATAAGGCTCTCAAACGTTTCAAAAAGAAATTCGAAA
This sequence comes from Flexibacter sp. CG_4_10_14_3_um_filter_32_15, assembly GCA_002784125.1. Classification (GTDB taxonomy): domain Bacteria; phylum Bacteroidota; class Bacteroidia; order Cytophagales; family Bernardetiaceae; genus Bernardetia. The sequence continues at coordinate 7,984 of PFKD01000197.1, read as the reverse complement.
AAGCAGGCGTTTTGCGTACAGTTCGTAGCCGTAACTATTTCGAAAAACCATCAATAAGCCGTCGTACTGAGAAAATCCGTGCAGCGTACCGTCAGAAAATGCAAATGCAAGACGAAGAAATGTAGAACATCTTTAGAATTATCTTTTAATTATTTGATAATTCTTACAGTTTTATATAAGAAAGGCTTTTATTTTTTAACTTACCTCCTAAGTTGAGAAATAGAAGCCTTTTTTCTATTTAATCTAGTAAAACAGACTTCCTAATCTATTCAAAAATTGAATTATTTTATTATAAAATATTAAATAAATGAATTTTATTAAAAATATATTTTTTACTATTTGTTTTTTTACTTTGTTTCAAACAAACTTGTTTGCTCAAATCTTGAATATCGAAAAAGAACGACAAGAAATAGAAGTAACTGATTCGACGGTTTGGAGAGGAAACTTTATTTTTGGTTTTGATTTGACACGCCAACAAAATACAGTTTTACAATTTGATAATGACGATTATTTGCTTCTCATGACACCCAAACATGCCTATATTTGGATAGCACATATCAATCTCATTAAGTCAGAAGGCGAAAATGTTATTAGTGAAGGCTATTTTCATCACAGAATAAATTTTTGGAGAAAAAAGAAACTCTCTGCTGAGTTTTTTGCACAATATCAATACAACGAAACGAGAGGACTTATAAATCGTGGACTTGTGGGAGCTACGCCACGTTTTTCATTGAAGGCTTCTGATAATTTGGATATTTCTATCGGAACAGGTGCAATGTATGAATGGGAAGACTGGAAACTTGCCGAAAATTACGCCCTTACTCGCTTAGTAAAATCGACCAATTACATTAATTTTCACGCAAAGTTCAATGAAAATACAGAGCTAATGTTTATTACCTATTATCAAGCTCGTTTTGATAGATTTTTTCATCCTCGTGTTATTGGCGATGCAAATTTTAGAGCCAAACTTTCAAAACATATTTCCTTTAATCTCAAATTTGTTCCTTATTACGATGAACAACCTGTCATTCGTATCGAAAAATGGAATTATGAAGTTAGTTCTGGAATAGGAATTCAGTTTTAAATGTAGCTTACTCTTTAGAGTGAGAAAGTGCGTACCTTTTAAGGTGCGAAAAAAAATTAATTCCATTCTCTACCTTCATTTTCTGTGTTTTTATCTCTAAAAGCCTGCGCTAAATCTATCTCAAAATGATTCGAAATATCTAATAAATAATTCAAAACATCGGCAAGTTCGGAAGCCAGTTCTGCTTTTGTTTTTTCTTTATTTTGTGTTTTTTGAGTATGTAAATTGGTGTGATTGCGAATTGCCTTTGCTACTTCTCCAATTTCTTCTGTCAAAAGTAAAAAAAGCTGTGAAGACGAATTTTTGTCCCAACCTCTTTCAATACAGAGTTCTTTTATATAGTTTTGAAATTCGTTTAAATCGTTTGTTTGTGGTAAATTTGCCATATAAAATAGTGATTAGTTATTAACGTTTAGTAATTAATTAGTTAGAATTAAATTCAAAAATACCTAAAATTATAAGATTTATTTTAATTCTAAATTCTGAAATCTAACTTCTAAATTTATTTTCCTATTTCCCAATATCCATTTCCTAATCCCCAATCCCTTGATAAAAATAAGTAATCTTACAAAACTTTACGGTTCACAGGCTGCTGTTGATAATCTTTCTTTTGAAGCTAAAAAGGGAGAGATTTTGGGTTTTCTAGGGCCAAATGGTGCAGGAAAATCAACCACTATGAAAATTGCGACCTGTTATATGGCTGCAAGTAGTGGAAATGTAGAAGTGTGTGGAATTGATGTGGCTCAAAATTCAAAAGCAGTTAGAAAAAAAATAGGCTACTTGCCTGAGCATAATCCGTTATATTTGGATATGTATGTGAAGGAATATTTGGCTTTTATGGGCAAATTTTATGATGTAAAAGGAAGTGTTCTCAAAAATAGAATTGATGAAGTAACTCAATTAGTAAAATTAGAACGAGAAGCACACAAACAACTTCGTCAGCTTTCAAAAGGTTATCGTCAGCGTGTCGGACTTGCACAGGCATTACTTCACAACCCAGAAGTTTTGATTTTGGACGAACCAACAACAGGGCTAGACCCCAATCAAATTGTAGAAATTCGTCAAGTAATAAAGAGCATTAGCGCAGAAAAAACGATTATTTTTTCCACGCATATCATGCAAGAAGTACAAGCCCTTTGTGATAGAGTTGTGATTATCAATAAAGGCGAAAAAGTGTTGGATACTTCAATAGCACAACTAAATGATAAATTAAAGACGGAACTTAATCAAAATGAATATGTCGTAAATTTGGAAACTGAAAGACAGATTACAGAAGAAGAATGGCAACAAATTGAGGGCGTTGTGAAGGTAGAAATAAATCAAATTGAGCCTACAAAAGTCAAATTATTTACTCAAAATGATTTAAGAAAAGAAATATTTTTACATTCTGCTAGTCAGAATTGGATTCTTTTGGAAATGCAGCAACAAACGCAGTCTTTAGAAAATGTTTTTCATCAGCTTACAAAGTAGCATACGCTTCAGCGTGTGAAAATGTACCAAATGCTTTAGCTTTTGGTTTATTTTAAAATCCTAATAAGCTCTTCAAAACCAATTTTTTCATCAAAGATAGCTTCAATTTTAATTTCAAAACCGTGTATAACTTCGCTTTTTAGTATTCCTGTACCAGATTTTAAAATGAGTTCATATTCATTTTTAGTATCAATTTTATATAACTCAATTACTTTTTTTATAGGGTCAATAATCCAATATTCTGTAACATTGTGAGCTAAATAATCACTAAATTTAATTCCGTAGTCGTTACTTTCTGTGCTTTTTGATAAAATCTCAACGACTAAATTAGGTACAGGAAAAATACTTTGGTCATTTTTAAAATCTTTCGCTTTTTCATTTTTAAAGAAACACAAATCAGGTTCGTAATCGTTGCGACCAAGCGAAATCAAAACCTTTTCTATTCCTACATATTCTAGATTATTTTTCTTGACATACGTATTTACTAATGGAACCAAATTAAGAAGTACGTCATTATGTTCTTTTTTTACAGGCGAATGAATTATTATTTCTCCCAAAATAAATTCAGATTTTTTAAATTCAGCAACTTCATTAATAAAAATATTCACGCTTTTTGCGCTCTTCTTCTAGTTTTTCATTTGCTAGTTGTAAAAAACGTTGAGGATTAGATAAATTAAAAATTTCATTTAATAATTCCTTTTGGTTTGGTTGTGAAATTCCCATTTTTAGCTGTTTTATTGAAAATATCTGATTAAACATAGAACGAAAAAATGTTTTATAAGTTTCAAATTTGATTCTAGTAAAAAGATAGAAATTCATAACTTTACAGATATAAAAAATAAATATTTTCATAAGGACTTATTCAATTGAACAGGGTTTTAACTCTGCCGTTGTTGGTGTCCCCACCAACGACATCACATTTATATGCAAAAACACAAACTTTTAGAAATCTATCAACGCAGACTGACCAATCTTTCGGGAAAAAACCGTTCGCTTTGGCTTCCTAAAATCTATTCAACTTCATTTTTAGATATAAATGAACTAGATTTTTTGCTGGATAAAAATAAATCTGCGTTTTCAGTTGTTGAAAGTTTGTTAGCAAATAAAAAAACTATTCCTCTTTGTGCGCTTTCAGATGCAAGAGATAGCAAAACCAATCAAATTAGCCGACAATTAAAGGGAATTGAGCGCAAAACCAATTCTATTTTTGAAGAAAGTGGAGCGTATGATTTGTATGTTGGCTTTCCGTTTGTTGAAGGAAAATTATTTGATGATACAGTTGTGCGCTGTCCACTTTTATTTTTTCCTGTAACTTTAGAAACCAAGAATAGAAAATGGCAACTTTCGCCTCGTTCTGATGCAGGAATTAGTTTTAATAAAGCACTACTGTTGGCATATTCTCATTTTAATGAAAGCGAAATTTCAGAATCTATTTTAGAAGAAAATTTTGAAGAGTTTCCGAATAACGCATTAGAATTTCTAACCCAATTATATAATTATTTAGAAAAAAGTGAACTAGAAATTAATTTCAATCAAGAAACTTTTGCTCAAAAACTGCTTCCTTTTTTCTCTCAAACTCGGCAAAATGCTACAAATCTTTTCGAAACTGGAAAACTAAAACTGGTTTCTCAAGCTGTCTTAGGGCTTTTTCCTCAATCTGGTTCGTATTTGTATCAAGATTATGAAAAGCTGATAAACGACGAAAATACGCCACAATTAGAAGATTTTTTTCATGGCGATTATGATGATTTTACTAAGTTTAATGACTTTGATAGTTTTAAAGGAACTGAATATCAAGATGAAATTTTAAAAAACAATACAAATCAAAAAGACATTTCGGAAGAAGAAATTTTTGCACCTTTTGCGCTTGATGCTTCACAAGAACAGGTTTTGAAAGCTGTCAAAAATAATAATTCGTTTGTCGTTCAAGGTCCTCCAGGGACTGGGAAATCTCAACTTATTTGTAATCTCGTGAGTGATTTTGTAGCACAAGGGAAAAAAGTTTTGGTCGTTTGTCAGAAAAGAGCAGCCTTAGATGTGGTTCAAAACCGTTTGCATGAAATTGAAATTTCAGAATTTATTGCCCTTGTTCACGATTTTAAGCAAGATAGAAAAGTTATTTATGAGCAAATTCAAACGCATATTCAGAATTTAGAATTGTATGAAAAGCAAAATAAAAGTCTGAATGCGATTCATTTGGAACGCAATTTTTTGAAAATCAGTAGAGAAATTGATAGTCTTACCAACGAATTTGAAGAATACAGAACGGCTTTTTTTGATGAGCAAATTGCAGGAAAATCAATCAAAGAATTATATCTAAGTGCTGATTTAAAGAAACAACATATAGAACTTTCACAGGCAAAACATTTTAGATTTGATGATGAATTTGATACAAATTTTGAAAATAATGATATAACAAATCCTGTAAATTCAAATTCTGACCAAGTTCTGACTCAAGTTCTGACTCAAGTTTTTATATCAAAATTTAAGAAAAACCTAAAAAGCTATATTCGTCTTCAAAATAATTACGATAATCCGAATTATATTTTATCAGAAAGACAAAGTTTTGCAGATTTTGATGAAGAAAACAAAAAAGAAATTTTAGCTCTTTTTACAGAAATTCCAAACTTCAAAAAAAGTATTGAATCAAAATTTTCGACGCTTTTAGGCAAACCAATTTCTTACGAACAAGCCAAAAAATGGACTGAAAAAGTGCCTCAATGGAAACAAGCTGTAAAAGAACTTCAAGACTCAAAGTTGTGGCAAATTTTCAAAGAAAGTCGTTTTTATGAATTCGAACAACCCGAATGGCTCAATGAATATATAGAAATTTCTCAAAAAGAAAATATTGCAGCTTCGTTTGCAAATGCAGAAAAAAAATGGCTTGCAGAGAAAGAGAAAGATTTGCTAAGTTATTTTCATTTTGGAGGAATGGAAAAATTCTTAGAACACCGAACATTAAAGGAAGCTAAATTTTTATTAGAAGAGTACAAAAAGCAAAAGCAATCTTTTTTTAGAAAAGTTTGGAAACGAATTGCTGCACCCAAAGCTGAAAAATTTTCTAAGGAATTTTTGGAGAAATATAAGCGACAAAATACGATTAAAGACATAGATTTTATTCTCAAAAAAATCTCAAAACGCAATAGTTTCGAACTCAAAATGATTGCGATGCAGTCGGTAGAGTGGGTTTCAGAGCCCCCTTCATCGATAAATCTCAAAAAAAATGAACTTAAAAATTGGTTTTCTACACATCGAAAAGCCTTAGATTTGAAGTTGCTTTTGATAGAACTGATAGAATACAGCCGTATTTTTTTAGAAAAAGACATTACACATCAAGATTTGAATTTGTTTTTGGAAGAATTTGTAAATCTGCTGAGTGAAACAGATACAGAAGAAAAAAGATGGAAAAATTATCTAACAGAAAATCAAATAAATAAAGTAGCCGACAGTTTTCCAACTGTCGAAATTCAGAATAATATAGAAGAACTAAAATCGACTATACATTCAGATTTTGATAAATTGGTAGAATTAGACACGCTGAAAAGTAAGTTTTCAGAAGCAGAATTAAAGACGATTGAAGAGTTAAAAGTAGCTGATAGTTTGCAAACTGTCAGAAATAATTTAGATGAAGTAAAAGTCTTACAACTTTTTAATAATTCGATTCTAATCAGTTGGATAAAACAGCTTGAAAAACAATTTCCTGTTTTGAAAACAGTCGGTTCTCAAAACTGGAAAGAAAATGAGGAGCGTTTGAAAAATTTAGTTACTCAAAAACAGCAAATTAGTGCCGCTATTTTGCGTTTAAAAGTAAAAGAAAGAACCTATGCAACCATAGAATTTAATCGTTTGGGAAATAGAACGACGTACAGAGAGTTGGAGCATCAAGTCAAGAAAAAACGCAGTATTTGGGCATTACGAAAACTTTTGTCTAATTATTCTGATGAGATTTTTAGGCTTTTACCGTGTTGGTTGGCTTCCCCAGAAACGGTTTCGGCTATTTTTCCATTGATTCAAAATTTTGATTTAGTCATTTTTGATGAGGCTTCTCAATGCTTTGCAGAAAAAGGAATTCCTGCCCTTTATCGTGGCAAACAGAGTATTATTGCTGGTGATGAAAAACAGCTTCCTCCATACGATTTGTATCAACCACGTTGGGAAGAGGATTTGGATAAGTTAGATTTAGACAATATATATTTTAATTCAGAAAAATTTGAAAATCAAAGTGAACAGGGAATTGATAAAGAAATTAACGATAAAATAGATAAAATTCAAGAAATTAAAAACTATGAAAATCCAAAACTAGCCCTAGAAGTGGATTCACTTTTAGATTTGGGTAAAAATTACTTGCCTTCTTTTGAGCTTAATGGACATTATCGCAGTCGTTTTGCTGAACTGATAGCTTTTTCGAATTATCATTTTTACGGAAACCGTCTAAAAGTCGTACCTGATTTGGGTAGTATCGAAGAATATCAAAATTCTACACCGATAGAATATTTGAAAGTAAATGGAACGTGGCATCAAAACCAAAATCAAGAAGAAGCTCAAAGAGTAATTGAGCTAGTAAAAAAGTTGATTCAAGCTGAAAAAACTGCAACTAAGTCTATTGGAATAATTACATTTAATGCAAAACAGCAAAATCTAATTTGTGATTTAGTAGAAGAAAATTTAGAAACTATTCCAGAAGATTTGTTTGTCAAAAATATCGAAAATGTACAGGGAGATGAACGTGATTTGATTATTTTCTCTGTTGGATATGCGCCAAATATGGCAGGAAAATTCCGTTTAAGTTTTGGTTCGCTAAGTCAGCAAGGAGGCGAAAATCGTCTGAATGTAGCCATTAGTAGAGCCAGAGAGAAAATTTATATGATTAGTAGTATTTTTCCTCCTCAGCTTCCTGTTTTGGAAACGCATAGCTTGGGTGCACAACTTCTGAAAAAATATTTATCTTTTGCTTATTCTATTTCGGAAGGAAAAAGCTGGCATCAAATTAATTTTGAAGAAAATACAGAAATTCAATCAAATAAAATTACTCAAATTACTGAAAATAGTTATTTTTCAAATTTAAAAAGTACAATTATTTCAAGCAATCAAAATTCAGATATTGAGTTTTCTCAAAATACTTTTTCGGTGATGGATTTGGTTATGCTTGCAAAGCAAAATAAAGAAATTCTAGCAGCCATTTATACCGATGATGAGCGTTATTTTGCTTCTTATTCAGCCAAAGAATTTCACGTTTATTTGCCTATGTTGTTAGAGAAAAAAGGGTGGAAAGTGAAGTTCTTTTGGTCTAAGGATTATTTTATGAATAGAAATAATTTTGAAATTGTTATTTGATTGTACAACATGAGTGACATTTTTAAGTATTTGATTTTCAGTTGCAGCGCAACGTAACCTTTGTAGAACCTCAAAAATGAACTTTATTAGAGCTAC
>PFKD01000420.1 GCA_002784125.1 Flexibacter sp. CG_4_10_14_3_um_filter_32_15 | reverse complement strand
TAGAAAAAGTATGTTTTAGACATGTGGGTAATCGATAGGATTTTAACCCTGTTTTTATTTTCTTTCGTGCGACAATTTGTTATGCACCCAATCAAAGATATAACAAACAAAGACATGTAAACTGGAATAGCGTTTATCTCAAAACCTTTACCGATAATTTCGAGTGGATTAATTATTACGCTCCCTTTAAAAGAATGAAGAAAAATAGTCAAAGGTTTGTCTATAAATAGTATAAATAGAATGCAAGTCAGTAAAACGCCCAAAGAAATGAGAAGGAATATTTTAAGTTGTTTCATAATTCGAAAATAGTCTTTTTCCACAAAAAAAACCTAAGAATTTCTAATAAATAGAATTCTTAGGTTTTTAGTAGAAACAAAAAGCTTATATTGTTAAGCTAAAGTTTGCAGGAGTTAGATTACTTAACTTCTACTTCAGCACCAGCTTCTTGAAGTTTCTTAGCCATATCGTCAGCTTCAGCTTTAGATGCGCCTTCTTTAACTGCTTTAGGAGCAGTATCAACTAATTCTTTCGCTTCTTTCAAGCCAAGACCTGTAAGTTCACGAACTAATTTTACAACTGCTAATTTAGATCCACCAGCAGCTTTCAAAATTACGTCGAATTCAGTTTTTTCTTCTGCTTCTTCAGCAGCAGCAGCAGGACCTGCCATCATTACAGCACCACCACCAGCAGGCTCGATACCATATTCTTCTTTCAAAATGTCTGCAAGCTCGTTAGCTTCTTTTACTGTAAGAGCAACAAGTTGTTCTGCGATTGCTTTCAAATCTGCCATTATATTAACTATTTAATGAGGTTCGTAAATAAATAAGTCTTAGAAAAACAAAGACTTACTGAATAAAAAGGTCGAATAAATCGGTTTAATCTATTTTGGATTAAAATCTAAACGTGCTTTATTCGGTTAAAAAAGAAATACAACTTGGAAGCAGTATTTTGAATTAAATAATCAGAGTAATTAAGTAGTTTCTTCCTTAGTTGCTATTTTGTATAAAAATTAAATTTATACAACTACTGACTTTGATTATCTTTTTGATTTGTCTGAGAATTGTCTTTTTATAGAGATTTCAAATAAAATTTCTACAAACAGATAGTTATTATTCGCCTTTTTCGGCAATTCCTTTAACCATCGCTGCAATACGACCACCACCACTAATAACAGCAGAAGTAAGACGACGAGCAGGAGATTGAAGAAGCATAATAACTTCGCCCAATACTTCATCCTTAGATTTGATTTCACTAAGCATTTCGAGTTGATTCTCGCCAATGAAAAGTGCTGTTTCTACTGATGCAGCTTTGAATTTAGGCTTTTCTGATTTGTTCTTTTTACGGAAATCTTTAATGATTTGCGCTGGAAGTTTTGCAGTTTCGGGAGAGAACAGAATAGCAGAGAAGCCTTTCAAAGCTCCTTTTTCTACTAATGGTTCGAAGTCTCCTTCAATTTGCTCTAATGCTTTACGAATAAGTGTATTTTTAGCTACACGGTATTCTATGCCTTTCTCAAAACAAGCACGACGAAGTGCGTTAGTTTGAGCAACACTCATTCCAGAAGAATCAGTTAGATAGAAATTCGCTGAATTAGAAAACTTCTCCACCAAATCCTTAACTACTTGTGTTTTTTGATCACGATTCATAGTATTATTGAGTTTTGTGGTGGATTAATTATAGACCTTTGATAGACGATTTGTCAATCTTAATAGAAGGACTCATTGTTGTCGAAAGGTGGACACTTTTCATATAAGTACCTTTTGCAGTTGCAGGCTTCAAACGAATAAGCGTAGTGAGAAGTTCACTTGCATTTTCTTTAAGCTGTTGTGCTGTAAAAGAAGATTTACCAATACTTGCATGAATAATACCCGTTTTATCAACACGGAAGTCAATTTTACCAGCCTTTACGTCCGTAACAGCTTTTGCTACGTCCATTGTAACAGTACCAGCTTTTGGATTTGGCATAAGACCACGAGGTCCTAAAACTCTACCCAAACGACCAACTTTCGCCATTACAGTTGGCATTGTAATAATAACGTCCATATCTGTCCAGCCACCTTCAATTTTAGCGATATAATCGTCTAAACCTACCATATCAGCACCTGCTTCTTTGGCTTCGGCTTCTTTATCTGGAGTAACAAGCGCAAGTACACGTACTGTTTTACCTGTACCGTGAGGAAGAGTAACCACACCACGAACCATTTGGTCTGCTTTACGTGGATCTACACCCAAACGCACATCGATATCGACAGAAGCATCAAATTTAGCTAAGTTAATCTCTTTTACAAGTTCACTTGCTTTTTCTAATACATACTCTGCTTGTGCATCGTATTTTGCAAGGGCTTCCTTACGTTTTTTAGTTAATTTTGCCATAACATTTTTGTAGTCAAACGATTAACCTTGGAGAATGAACTCCTATTAATCTCCTACGTTTAATTGATGAATAAAAATATTCTTTTCCTCTACTACTTGTAATTAAAATTTTAATTATTCAGCAGTTTCCCAAGGAGCTTTTCCAGTAACTGTCAGCCCCATGCTTCTAGCTGTACCCGCTACCATTTTCATAGCAGAATGTACAGTAAAGGCATTTAAGTCTGGCATTTTCGTTTCGGCAATAGTTTGGATTTGATCCCAAGTTACTTTGCCTACTTTTTCACGATTTGGAACGCCTGATCCTTTTTTCACTTTTGAAGCCTCAATTAAGAGAGCCGCAGCAGGAGGAGTTTTGATGATAAAGTCAAAAGAACGGTCGCCAAAAACTGTAATCTCTACTGGCAAAATTTGTCCCATACGGTCTTGAGTAAGAGCGTTGAAACGCTTACAAAATTCCATGATATTGACACCCTTTGCACCAAGAGCAGGACCTACTGGAGGAGCAGGATTGGCTTGACCACCTTTTACGATGACTTTAAGTTTTGCACTTATTTCCTTTGCCATGATTGTGAAACGGTTGTTGTGATGTAATTAATTAAAACAGTCAGAATTAAACTAGCCATTTTAAATAACTACTTTACATATTACTAACAAATGCTACAATACTGATAATTTAGGTGGTTAAAAGTTTGGGAGATAATCGTGGAAGCTTCATATCTCAAAACTAATAGTCAGACTACTACATTAACTTTACTAAATTTTTTGGAGACAAATCTATAAGCAAGTTGTAGCTCTTGACTTATAGACTTATATCTTAAGTTTTGAAAGTTTACTTTCCAATCTTTCAAAATTATTTTTTTTAGTTTAACTGGTTACTGGTTACTACGGATTGGTAACTTCTACTATTCTTCTTTTTGCACTTGAGAATAATTCAGTTCTACTGGTGTACTTCTACCAAAAATCTTAACAATTACACTCAATTTCTTTTTCTCTTCTTGATTATCTTCAATAGTACCACTAAAGCCAGCAAAAGGTCCTTCCATTACTTTGATAGATTCCCCTATCATGAATTGAGTATCATCTCTGACTTCATCTTGGTCGGCAGCTTCTACTTTTCCTAATATACGAGCTACTTCTGAATCTCTCATCGGAAGAGGCTTATCTGTAAGAGGCTGTCCATCTACTCTCAAAAATCCAATAACATTTGGAAGGTTGATAAGTTGGTGAATAAGTTCTCCACTATTTGGCGAGTCTAAATCTACGTGTACGAGTACATATCCTGGTAAATAATTACGTTCAACGGCTACTTTTTTTGTTTTTCCATCTTTGGCTTTACGAATTTGGAATACTTTTTCAGTAGGATTGATAATTTGACCAAAATATTCTTGCAGATTATTGATAACTATATCTTTTTCAAGATATTCTTTTACGCTGCGTTCTTTTCCAGAAACAACACGCAAAATGTACCATTTGAGTTCGCCCATAATTTTGTTAGGAGTGAGTTGTGAGTTGTCGGTAATTTTTTATTGGGTGTAATTCCTTTTTATTAGAAGGACTTATAAATCTCGCCTAGACCAAATTGGAAGGCTTGATCCATTGCAAAAACGATAAGTGCAAAGATAAGCGATGCAACAAGTACGACCACAGAAGTCTGTTGAAGACTTTTGAATGAAGACCAAGTTACATGTTCGGTCATCTCATCACGAGATTCTTGCAAAAATTCTATTACTTTTTTCATATTCAATATATTTTTTAGTTGTCTATCAAAAGTAATCTTTCAAATTCATTTGTTAGACTTTTCTTTTCTTAGAGTCAAATTTTAGAGCTAGAGTAAAAAACTCTAAAAAAAACTCTAAAAAAAGTGAGTTTGATAGATTTTACATTCATCAAGAATGTGCTATCAAACTCACGATACTAACTATTTAGAACTATACTATTTAGAACTATTTAGAAAAAATTAATCAATTCAGTCTAAATCAAATTAGGTAGTCGTATTTCTTTAATTTCTTTAAATAATTATTTATTTGCACGAGCGGAGGGGCTCGAACCCGCGGCCTGCGGTTTTGGAGACCGCTGCTCTACCAACTGAGCTACACTCGTGTATTTTAGTTGTCTTTAATGAAGTGCAAAATTACAATTTATTTTTGAAATAGCAAATTTTTAATAGACTATTTTTTGATTATTCTTCAATTCTTTTCCAAACTGTTTACTCATTTATATTCATAACTCTAACCTTATTAAAAATTTGTTTAATAATATTATTTTGTTATTATAAAAATAAAAAAACCTAAGAAATAAATCTTAGGTTTTTGTAAATCATTATTGAAAACGATTAAATACTATTGAACATCCCAAAATAATTTGGTAGTTACTGCGTCCCCACCGATTGCTGAACCAGCAGCAGAGTACTGTGTACCATTAAGTTGTTGTTCTGCGATTGGGTAGGTAAAACGTAAAGGAAGTGTAACCGTAGTTTCTTCAGGAAGAGGGCGAAGAACACCAAAGTCAAGTCTTCTCCAAGTAGCCCAAGCTTCAGAGCCTTCATTGTAAAGAGCTACCCACATCTGACGACCGATTTTGGTTCTGAAATCTCCTTCTGCTGTTGCATAAGCCACATGAGATTGAGCAAGATATTCATCTACTCCTTCTACATTAAATTCTTCGAAAGAAGCAGTAATACCAGCAGCATAATGTTCTGCAGCAGAACCTGTTATAGCATAACCACCACGAGCAGCAGCTTCAGCCATTAAAAATCTCATTTCAGCATAATTGATTAGAGTAACTCCATAAGTAGGATCTGTATAAAGTGTTCTACTTACTTTAGAGTTGCTATTGAAAGAGTTTGCATCTCCATACGTTCCACCAATAAATATTCTAGGATTTCTTGATGCACTAGACGCAGGAATTACAGTACCTGCAGTAACATAAGAAGTTGCATCATCATACAGTACATACATATCTGTTGGTGCTACATAATCAGCACCGTTAGCAAATGGAACAGGATTAGCTTGAGCATAGGCTGTAACTCTTGGGTCTTTAGTAGTATTTAAGTAATCAGCAAATGTATTTGCTAAAACAAAGTCATTACGACCACTAAGAACTAAATCTTCATATACAGGATTTGTATTTGGGGACGAAGACATATATTCAAGTCTTACATTATCGCCATTACTTTCAAGTATGCCACCAGCTAATGCGCTATTTACAATAGAAACTGAAGCAGACTTATCCACATCAGCAAGACGCATTCCCATACGGAATTTCAAACTATTTGCAAATTTTATCCATTGAGACATATCTCCATTAAATAATGGATCTTGTGAAGCTGTAAAACCTTGTGTACCCATATCAGTACTGTTAATTGCAGCATCAAGACGAGTAATTAAGTCAGAATAAATAGTACGAGCATCATCATATTTAGGACTTAAATTACTTACATCAAGAGCTTCAGTATAAGGAACATTTCCAAATACATCTACAAGAGTAGTGTAAGTATAAGCACTCATAATTTCGATACAAGCAATTCTATTTGTCAATGTTGCTGTTCTAGCAGCGTCATTTTCTAGTTCTACTTTTGTAATTTTTTTCGCTTCTGCTAAGTCAAGTAATACATTTCTGTATGCAGCAGCCCAAAAATTATCAGGAATGTTACGAGAAGTAAGGCTATATTGACTTTCTTCTGGATAGGTAGTTTGTGCCCAATATTGTGCATACAATCTGAACGGATTATTATTGACATTAATACTACCCATCATGTCAAAACCTTCTTTCAATCCTTTTGTAAAAAGAGAAGAAGCACTTACTTGTGCAGGGTTAATTTTATCGGTATTTAATTCTTCCAAACGCTGGTCACAACTTGTGAAAGTTACACAAGAGGCAGCTAGAATTAAGGCAATTATTCTTTTTTTCATTTTATATTTTATTAAAATTATCACGGCTTATTTTCAAATCTATTCTAAGGTTTAATTTAGAAAAATAAGTATTAATTAATTTAATAAGCCGTAATAAAGAGTGTTACTGATTTTTATAATTAGAATGATACATCAAGTTTGAAACCATATGTTTTTACAGTTGGATAAGAACCTGACAAGTATCCTTGTGCAGTACCTACACCTAAACCTGACTCTGGGTCAGCATACGGTACATTTTTGCTAATTATCCATAAGTTTCTACCCACAAGAGAAAAATCAACACGAGTAGCTTTGATTTTGTTAGCAATAGCTGTAGGAAGGGAATAGCTAATAGCTAATTCTCTCAATCTTACAGAAGAACCATCAAAAACATTAATTGCATTTGGATTACGTGCTTGATTACCCCAATAGAATGCACCTGCATAAGAATTAGCATTTGCATATTTTGTATTTGGTTGTCCATCAGCAGTAACACCAGGTAGAAGAATACCACCCCCATCAGCAACAGGGTCACGAACAGGATTACCTTTATCATTATTGCCTGCCGTTTCAGGATAAATTCCTGTACCTTTTCCATAATGTTGGTCAAGAGAAAACACATCGCCTCCTTTTTGTATATCAATCAAGAAACTAAGATTGATACCTTTGTAAGAGAACATGTTATTGAAACCCATTGTCCAATCTGGATTTGGGTCGCCAATGATTTGGTCTGTTTTGGATACATAATATCCTGAAGCATTTACTACTTTTTCGCCGTCTAAGTATTCATATCCTGTTCCTCTAAGAACGCCCAAAGGCTCTCCAACAGTAGCATTAGAAGAAACTCCACCCTGGAAACTAGCTATAACGTAGTTTTTGGTATCTCCAATAAGTGACAATACTTTATTACGGTTTACTGTAAAGTTGATGCTTGGGCTATAACTGAATCCGTTTGACATTTTGACTGCTTCTCCACCAAGAGTTAGTTCAATACCTCTGTTGCGAATTGTACCTGCATTGATGAATGTAGAATTGTAACCTGTGGCACGAGATAATTGAACACTTAACAATTGATTGCTTGTTTCTCTGTTATAAACAGCAAAGTCAAGGTTCAATCTTCTTTTGAACATGCTCATTTCTAAACCAATTTCAGTTTCAGTAGTGATTTCAGGTTTTAAATTGCTATTGTTTTTGTTAGAAGGAAGAGTAGTTAAGACACCACCTTGGAAGTTATTATCACGAATGTAAACATCGTTTACACGCAATGCACGTGTATCGTTACCTACCGTACCATAACTTGCTCTAATTTTACCATAGCTAATTTGTTCAACATCAATGAGTTCGGAGAAAACAAACCCTAAGCCTACTGAATAATAATCGTATTGATTATTATTGGTAGGAAGAGCAGAAGACACGTCTATACGGTAGTTTCCGTCTAAGTATAAAAATCCTTTATACCCTAAGTTTGCGTTGGCAAAATATCCATATACTTCTTTTTCACGAAGAAATTCACTAGGAAATGGATTTGAATTCACTGAATTGCTCAACGAATAGAGTTCAGGAACTGCAATACCACCACTTGTGGATTGTGCAGAGTATTGGTAACGTTCTTTTCTAAGGTTGAAACCTACTAAACCTGCTAGGGTAAGGTCTTCAGTAAGCGATTTATTTACTGAAAGAATAGCATTATAGTTGTATTCTACGCTCTCAATGTTTGTTCTTTGATAGCCAGAAGGTTCGTCAGCTAAGTTGATGCCAAATTCTGCAGGAACGCTTCCTACGGCTCTTCTTTCTTCACGTACTTCAGTATATCCATCAATAGTAGCAAACGTAGAAAGATTCAACCAATCCGTAAATTTATAATCTACTCCTACCTTCGTAATCATACGGTCACGAGTGTCGGAGTTATAATTTTTGTAACGAGTCCAATACGGATTATCCCAATAAATAGGAGTTTCTGGGTCAAAAGGAGTTGCAGGATTCCAAGTATAATTTTTACCTGTTTGATTATACATGTCTTTGAGAGCAAGAATATCTGTGTTTACTTGCCACCATTGACGGAATTGAGTCATAATGTTATCTGAATATCCCGTAGAATAACGACCTACAACGTCTTGTTTGTTATATTGAAACATGACATTAGAAGATAATTTTTCTGTAAGTTTCAACGTACCATTAAAGTTAATTGTATTTTTTACAAGCGTACTATTAGGAAGGATACCTTTTTGGTCTAAGTTGTTATAGCTTAAACGGAAAGTTCCAAACTCATTTCCACCTTGTAAGGCAACCGAGTTATTATAAATGACTTGTGTTTCAAAAAACTCTACAGGAGTGTTTGAAGAGGCTTGCCAAGGTCTTGCTTTTCCAAAATTTGGAGATTCTGGAACAAATGAATCCCAATAATATACATTTAGACTAGGGTCAAAAGCTCCTCCGTAAGAGGCATCTTCTGTGGTAGGAACAACCAAATCAGGTGTACCGTCGCCGTTTGCATCAATATCTTCAAAGTACCCTGTACTTCCATAATACGCACCGTAGCCCGCACCATATTTATTTTGATATTTTGCAAAAGTACTTTTATCTATTGTACCAATCGTAACGCCTGTACTAAGATTTACGCCAATACCTTTTCCTTTCGCCCCTTTTTTTGTTGTGATAAGGATAACTCCGTTTTGTCCACGAGAACCGTAGAGTGCCGTAGCTGATGCACCTTTCAAGATAGACATGGTAGCAATATCTTCAGGATTAATGTCTGCTGCAGGGTTTCCATAGTCATATCCTCTACGACCACTTTGTTGAGTACCTGCATTTTGAGTACTATTTCCGATTGGAATACCGTCCACGACAAACAAAGGTTGGTTGCTTGTAAAAGAAGAGTTCCCACGAATAATAATATTGGTAGAACCACCCATAGTATTATTCTGACGAACTTGAACCCCCGATGCTTTTCCAGAAAGAGAGTTGATAAAATTCGTTTCTTTTACAGTAGAAACGCTTGTACCGTCCAAATTTTGTTGAGAATAAGCCAAAGATGCTTTTTCTCTTGAAATATTTTGAGCCGTAACCACAACTTCTGTAAGTTCGGAAGCCTCTTCTAGCACGACATCAATGCTCGTGCGATTACCTATTGTTTCTTCTTTTGTAGCATAACCTACAAAACGAAAAACAAGGAGTTCACTACCTTCAGGAACTGTGATAGAGTATTTACCCTCTAAATCTGTTGTTGTCCCTGTATTTGTCCCTTTTACTTGTACAGTTGCTCCAGGCAGACTACCTTGAGTAGCATCTGATACTGTACCAGTAATGGTTCGTTGCGCCCATGCTGAACCAACCAGCATAAGGCTCATGAGTACACTTAGTAATAATTTTCTCTTCATGAGATTAGTGAATGTTAGTTTGAATAAATAATTAATCAGAATTAAATTTTCGGAAGGTTGCTATTTTAGCAAAATACGAACGCAATATAAACATAGCGTTACATTAAAACAATTTTTTAAAAAAAAGTTAATCTTACTGACTTATTAAATCTGAAATTCTGAAATTTAAAATTTCAAAAAAGATAAAAACATTATTTTAATTAAAGAGGTAAAACAATTACCTTTTAATAGTTAAACTATTTTTTTGCAAAAAAATAATTTGCATTTTGATGAATAAACCAAATAAAAAAATAGTAAAATTTTAAATGCCATTTTTTACCTTGCCATAAAAGTATATCATATCTCTTAATAATCCAAAATAAATGCTAATAAATTATGACTTGGCTCTGCTAATTTATAATTAGTTTAAAATAGGTGTTTAATAGTAATACTTTTAGATTATTTAGATAAAATAGTTATGTAAAATCTATAAAGGGTGCAATTTAGTTAGTCTAATTAATTAAATGTACGTTGTGATTACTATTCTGTTGAAAATCATAATTTCCATTTAGCTCATTTAATTTTGTAATTTTACATTTAAGTATTTTTAATCATTAATTTTTTAATTCATTTCTATGGTTTATTTAGATAGTTATTATTTTGCTGGCAAAACAGCTCTTGTTCGTGTGGACTTTAATGTTCCTTTGAAAGAAGAAAACGGAAGTTTCAAGATTACAGATGATACTCGTTTGAAAGCAGCCTTACCGACACTCAAAAAAATCTTAAAAGATGGAGGCAACATTGTTTTGATGTCACATTTGGGGAGACCAAAAAATGAGGGTGAAAACGAAAAAGAAGGAAAGGGAGAGAATAAATTTTCTCTAAAACACATCGTAGAATATTTGAAAGAACACTTGAATACAGAAGTAAAATTTGTAGATGATATTGCTAGTGATAAAGCATTAGAAAAATCTAGAAATCTCAAAAAAGGCGAAATTCTTTTATTAGAAAATGTTCGTTTTTACAAAGCTGAAACCAAAACAGAAAATCCAGCTCACGAAGAGTTTGCCCAAAAATTAGCTCGTCATGGCGATGTGTATGTAAATGATGCCTTTGGAACAGCTCATAGAAAACACGCCTCTACAGCAACGGTTGCTGAGTTTTTTGAAAGAAAAAATATAGTTTGTGGTTACGTAATGCAACAAGAATTAGATAATGCACACAAAGTATTAGAAAACCCAGAACGTCCTTTTGTCGCAATTATGGGAGGAGCAAAGATTTCTGATAAAATAATGGTTATCGAAAAATTATTGGATAAAGTTGATGCGCTTATTATAGGAGGTGGAATGGCTTATACATTTTTTAAAGCTCAAGGTGGAAAAATTGGAAGTTCGTTGGTAGAAGAAGATAAATTAGAACTGGCAATTGAACTTTTAAAGAAAGCAGAAGAAAAAAATGTAAAGATTTATTTGCCAAAAGACTCTATTGCAGCCAATAAATTTGATAATAATGCAACTACAAAACTGGTAAATAATACAGAAATTCCTGATGGTTTTATGGGGTTAGATATTGGAAAAGAAGCTCAAGAAGAGTTTTCTACTGTTTTGAAAAGTGCAAAAACAATTATGTGGAATGGTCCCATGGGTGTTTTTGAAATGTCAAATTTTGCAGAAGGAACAAAGAAAATTGCAGAAGCCGTAATAGAAGCAACCCAAAAGGGAGCATATTCGCTTATCGGTGGTGGAGACTCGGCAGCAGCTATCAATCAAATGAATGCAGGCGATAAGGTTTCCTACGTTTCGACGGGTGGTGGTGCACTTTTGGAATATTTGGAAGGTAAAGAATTACCAGGGGTAACAGCTTTAGAAGGATAGTTTTTTCATAGCTGATTTTCAAACCCTAAGGATTTTTGAAAATCCTTAGGGTTTTTACTTTTAGAGATTTTCTATTTGATTTGACTTTTTAGTATATTGAGATAAAATTATTTTTTTACCAATACACACAAAACAATACAATTATGATGACTATGCAGCAATGGCTTGACAAATACGGAGAAAGCCATCAAAATCACACCAATAAAATGATTCATTGGATTTGTGTACCTACCATTTTTTTTAGCGTTTTGGGATTGCTTTGGAGTATTCCACATCAGTTTTTGATGAATTTATCTCCTTTTATGGGTAGTTTTGCCAATTTTGCGACTATCTTTTGTATTGCTTGTTCTATTTTTTATTTGCGCCTTTCGATTCCTATTTTCTTGGGAATGATTGGAATTGCTGTTGTTTTTCTCTCAATTTGTAATTGGATTTATGCAACTCCTAACCTTTCTCTTTGGGTGGTTTCACTTACTATTTTTGTAGTAGCTTGGATAGGACAGTTTATCGGACACAAAATTGAAGGCGAAAAACCGTCTTTTATAGATGATTTGAAATTCCTTTTGATTGGTCCTGCTTGGTTGCTTTCTTTTGTTTTTAGTAATTTGGGAATTAAGTATTAGAATTTCGAAATACATTT
>PFKD01000060.1 GCA_002784125.1 Flexibacter sp. CG_4_10_14_3_um_filter_32_15 | reverse complement strand
TACACTGAATTATAAATTGGACAGGGTTTTAACCCTGTTTATGGATTAGGTAGCATACAACTAATTGAAAAAACGACAATTTGTTATGCACCCCTTTGTATTTAATAAAAAAATAATATAGATAATGCTGACTTGGTACTTAAAACTTCCAATTCACGCCCAAATTCCATCTCAAAGGGTCTTGTGGAACACCTACAAAAGTAGTTACATTCGGAACAGACGTATTGTAATAACGAGCATCAAATAAATTTCTGAAACGAGTAAAGAGGGTAAAATTATTTTTGATATGATACCCTACATACAAAGAAGCTATCCAAAAAGGGGCGTTTCCAAGTGCGTTTCCTGCATCGTCTTGGAATGTAGTGTGATAACTTGTACTTCTGTATAAAATAGAGGGGGTTAAGTCAAAATTCTTATACGAAAATTCGGTCATTAACCTTAGTGTGTGCATTGCACTAAGAGGAAGTTGTCCATTATTTAGCTGTCCGTCAGAATAAGAGTAAGCTAGATTTGTGTGTAGAGTCGTAACCCCAAATTTTTGATGATAAATAGCTTGAAACGTACCTCCATACGTAGTTGCATTTCCTTGATTAATAGACACTTCGGCAGCCTCAACTTTAATTCCTTTAAATGTCTGACCTTCTTGAATAACATCAGTAATCAAATCTGTGAGTGTATTATAATAGACATCAGCACTAAAACGAAAATTTGTCATAGGTGCATAAGAAGCATTGACTTCAAAGGTTTGGTTTCTTTCTGGACGAAGCTCTGAGTTAGGGAGATGATAAAAAGGCAAACTAAATCCAGTAATTTGATTGTTATCATTTGTAACAGGAATAAAATCCCCAAACTGCTGAAACGTCTTTTGATTAGAAGGTGCTAAAAACGCCTGTCCATATAAAAGTTTGATAGTATATTTTGCATCAGGCGAAAAAACAAGACCTACACGAGGATTAAAAGCACCTTGATAACGAGTATTATAGTCATAACGAGTTCCTAAAGTCATATACAAACGGTCTGAAAAATTGGTCTTAAATTGTGCATAAACGCCATAATTTTGATATTGAGTCCAATAAAAATTCTGAAAAATACGCAAGTCATTTCCTAAAGAATCGGTTACATTTGTTCCGATATAATATTGTTGAGTCGAAAATTCAGGAATATTTCCATCATAAGGCAAAGGCAAATCACCTGTTTGTGGAAGTGCCTTCGAACTTTGAAAAAGAACACCAAAAGTAAGATTTGTTTTTTCTGTAAAATAATACTGAAACTGCTGGTCAAACTGAAAAGCAGATTCAGAAGCATATTTATACCCTTTTTGGTAACCTGAATACACATTTTCAAAATTTGAATCTTCATCTACCGTAAAAGAGTTGAAGGAAGCAATCGTTCTGAAATAAAACTTATCTATTGTTCTTTGAAAGGAAGTATAAATATTTGTCAGATTTGTACCATATCGAATATCTTTTTTGAATAATGTATATTCAGGACGGTTTGCGACAGAAGTAGAATGGATTTGTTTGTGATGCGTAAAACCTACCGTAAAATTTTCACCTACACCTACTTTTGCCCCTACATTATAGGCTTGTGTAGGCATTGCAAAAGGTTCAATTTCGACTGTTCTCGTTACATCAGGTACAAACTGACTTGCCAAAACTTCTCCATTGGTTTGGTAACGATTGATGTACCAATCAAAATCTTCTTGATAAAATTCTGGAAAATTTGGTTCTGCTGAATAATACTGTTTTCCATAAATCATAACCGAAATATCCTTAATGGCTGCACCTGCTACAAAAGAATTATCGGCTGTATTAAATCTACCGAAAGAAGAATTTATTTCTGCACCTTTTATTTCTGCGCCATTTTTGGTAATAATATTTATAATCCCTGAAAAAGCATCTGCGCCATACAAAGCTGAAGCAGGGCCCAAAATTACCTCAATTTGTTTGGCGTGATAAATAGCAAAATTATGCTGAATAGGCATCAAAACACCTGTAATCGAACTAATACGGATTCCGTCTTGCAGAATTACAAAACGCTCATTTCCACCAATTCCACGAATAGAATAATAACTATTGGTATACGTATTTGCCTTTTGTTGAATCTCAATTTCTGGAATATCGCCCAAAACATCCTCCAAAGAAGTATAACCTCGCTGTCTGATTTGCTCATCTGTAATGACATAAATCGTCGCTGGGGCAGTTCCGATACGCTCTACACTTCTACTGGCAGTCATTACTCGTGCATTTGCCCAAAGATTTTCATAATCAACTTCTTCATCCAAAAGCTCTTGCAAACTGGCTTCAAACGAATGCCTCATGGTAGAGTCTGGAGTCGCTTTTATACTATTATCTTGACTGTAAGCAGAATTTATTTTTGCTAAAAAAGTGAAGTTTAGTAGGAAAAAAAGGATAAGAAAGGAATAAATTCTAGTCATAATCAATGGCAATTTGTAAGGAAATAAGTCGCAATGAAATAATCACAAAATCAAAAGGGGAATTTTTGTGTATCAAATTAGGCATAACTAATCTTTTTTCAAAATTCTGTCTTGTATAAATCAACGTATTATCAACTTTCTATTTTTCTAACTTCAAAGAGTAATTAGAATGAATCCAAAATCTGGTGTAAATTTTCTTTTGCTTCTATACCAATCCACTCACAAAACTGTTTCAAAAATAGTTCTCTTGTTCCTCCATGTTCTCTAAAATACTTGACTGAAAAAGAATCATAAATATTTCCTGCTGATTTAGAAATTTTATTATTCTCTTCATCTACAATCAAATTATGATGCAAAAAAGTAGTTTCTAAAAACGATTTTTTATTTAAAATTTCTGCCAAAAAAAGCTGTGCTGCTGTTGAGTGTATCAAATCTGAACCTCTTACAATAAAGTTAATATTCATCCTGAAATCATCTATCAAGGAAACAAGTTGATAAGCTGGTAATTTGTTTTTGGTTTGAATTACGAAAAAAGGCATTTGAGCTAATAAATTAATTTCAAAATAACCTTTATTACAATCATTTATCAAAATCTCTTTTCTATCAAAATAATTTGTATTTATTCGAAGAGCAGACTTTTTTTGATTTTCTGTAAGTGAATTATCTTTATCTAAACAAAAACCATCGTAATTATTATTCTGAATTTGATTTTCAAAGTTTCTAGTTTGAATTTCTGAACGAGAACAAAAACACTCAAAAACAGCATTTTTATTTTTCAAAATTTCAATTTCTTTTTGATAGATTTCTAAAAAGTGATGTTGAGAATAATTGTCTTCAAAGTCTTTTGGATTTCTTGCGCCTTTATCCCAATCTATTCTCAAAAAATGAAGCGTTTCGAAAATATCTTGCAGGTATTTAGGTCGTTTTCGGTTTTTATCAATATCATCGATGCGTAAAGTGAGCGTTCCTGCTGTTTTTCTGACCAAAATCCACGTCAGAAGGAAAGAAAAAGCATTACCTTTGTGTAAAAAACCAGAAGGTGTGGGCGCAATTCTTGAATGAATCGGACTTTGAATAGAATTTAATACTGATTTGATTTTTGAATGGTTCATTGTTTTAGTATAAATCGCTCGTGAAGACACGAGCAATGGTAGAGTTTTACAAAAAATAACCGTTGCTTGTATCCCCACAAGCGACAAGCATAAAAATATGACAAAAATATTAGCTATTGAGTCAAGTTGTGATGAAACTTCGGCTTCTGTAATTATAGATGGACAAGTAAAAAGTAATTTGATTGCTACACAAGCGATTCATCGTGCTTATGGTGGTGTTGTGCCAGAACTGGCATCACGAGCGCATCAACAAAATATAGTTCCTGTTGTGATGGAAGCGCTAAAAGAAGCCCAAATTACAACAAAAGAATTAAATGCCATTGCGTTTACTCGGGGACCGGGACTTTTGGGTGCGCTGATTGTGGGAACAGCTTTTGCAAAATCGTTGGCGTTGAGTTTGGAAATTCCATTGATTGAAGTCAATCACATGCAGGCACATGTTTTGGCTCATTTTATTGATGAACCCAAACCCAAATTTCCGTTTTTATGTCTGACTGTTTCGGGTGGACATACGCAGATTGTTTTGGTAAAGGATTATTTAGAAATGGAAGTTATTGGTACTACACAAGATGATGCCGTTGGAGAGGCATTTGATAAAACGGCTAAAATGTTAAGTTTGCCTTATCCCGGTGGAGTAGAAATTGATAAATTAGCACAAAAAGGAACAGTCAAAGATTACGGTTTGCCAAAGGTAGATTTACCAAACCTTGATTTTTCATTTTCTGGACTCAAAACGGCAATTCTGTATTTTATCAAAAAACAAGAACAAAAAAATCCGAATTTCATAAAAGAAAATATAACTGATATTTGTGCGACTATTCAACACACACTTATCGAAACGCTTTTGAGAAAAATTATTCAAGCTGCCGAACAGCAAAATATTAATCAAATTGCGATTGCTGGAGGTGTTTCTGCCAATTCAGAGCTTAGAAAAAGAATGACAGAATTAGGGCAAGAAAAAAACTGGGATATTTTTATTCCAAAAATGGAATATTGTACTGATAATGCTGCCATGATTGCGATGGCTGCTCATTATAAGTTTTTGAAAAAAGATTTTAGTAGTCAAACGGTTGCGCCACTTTCAAGAATGAGCTTTTAATTTGTAGCTTACTCTTTAGCGTGAGAAAAATGTACTATACGCTTTAGCGTGTGAAAAATAAAAAAATGCTTTCAACAAAAAATAATTTTACCTCACAACAAGAATCCATCATCGAATCAGAAGGCGATTTGAAGGTCGAAGCTGTTGCTGGTTCTGGAAAAACGACAACTCTTTTGGAATATGCCAAAAAACGAGAAGGCGAAGGTTTTATGTTGTATTTAGCTTTTAATAGAGCCATAAAAGAAGAGATTTTAAGAAAGTTACGATTAAATAATCAAAATGATATTCCTACACTTTGGGTAGAAACGGCTCATTCATTGGCGTATAGAAGTCTTTTTAAGAAAAAACAATCGCCTTTGATTTTAGATTTATCACTTTCTTCTATCAAAAATTATTTTCATTTATCAGATAAAGATGCCACAAATAGCTATCTTTTGGCTCGTCATACCAAAAACTTTTTTGATACTTTTTGTCAGAGTACACACAAAACTATTTCAGCATTTGATTATACCGAAAAGCTCACACCACGAAAAGGACTTTCATTCGCTCAAAATAATTATGCTCAAATAGAAAAACAAGTAAAATGGCTTTTTGATAAAATGAGTAATACCAAAATTCCGATTACACACGATTTTTATCTCAAAAAATACCAACTTTCAAATCCTAAATTATCTTTTGATTGGATTTTGTTCGATGAAGGTCAAGATGCTTCGCCTGTTATGTTGGATGTTTTTATGAATCAAGAAGCTACAAAATTGATTGTAGGCGACGAACATCAACAGATTTATGCGTGGAGAAGTGCTATTAATTCGCTTTCAAATACAGATTTTCCAAAATTAAATCTTCAAAAAAGTTTTCGTTGTCCTGCTGCTGTAACTGATTATGCAAAAGAAGTTGTAGCTTGGAAAAAACATATCTTTCCAAATTTTTCAGAAAATGATTTTGAAATGATACCTCGCTCTGTTTTTCAAAGTAAAGAAGGAAGTCAAGAAGAAAATAATCATAAAAAAACGCATGCTGTCATTGCTAGAACGCATCTAGGACTTATTCAGACTGCAATAGAATGGCTTTTTGAATCCAAAAAAGTAAGTTCGGTAGCCTTTGAAGGAAATTTTGAACAGTATCTTCAATTAGATGATGGTTCTTCGATTGCTCAATTAGTTAATCTGAATACGAAAGCAAATCGAAAAAAAGCCTTTTGGCACGATTGGAAACAAATCGAAGAAATAGCAGCAGCTTCCCAAGACCGTTCGCTCAAAAGATTGGTAGAACTTGTTAAAAAATATGGAAACGAACTTCCAAGCCTTTTAGACCGACTCCAAAACCGAATTACAGAACCTCATAAGGCTGATATTACCTTCACGACGGCACACAAAGGAAAGGGTTTAGAATGGGATACCGTTTATCTTCAAAATGATTTTGTGAGTGAAAAACAGATTTTGAAAGCCGTCCAAACCAAAACAGGAAAACCCATTTCGGAGGCAAGACAACAAGCCATTAATGAAGAAATAAATATACTTTATGTGGCTCTTACACGAGCTAGAGAAGAAGTTAGGAAGATTTGAATTAATGGAATTAAGTAACAACCCAAAATAAACAATACATATAACTGATTAGCGAGTGATTTATATGATTTGGCTTCGCCGAGTTATCGGTTTTAAGATAGAATACAAGATAAATACAACTACTCAATATTATTTTTTATGCTAATTTTATTTGTATTATCCTGTATTTATCATATAGATCATAAAAATCATTTACCAATCAGTTCAAGTCATTTTTATTTTGTCTAACTACTTAAATTGTTTTTTAAAGTAAAATTTAATAGCTTTCTAAAAGCAAAATCACTACTCACTTTTTACTTCTATCTACTATGAAATTATTATTTTCTGTTGGTCTGTTTGTTTTAATTTTTCAAACTTCTTTTGCTCAAAAGTATGAGTACAATATTCTAGGAGAGCATTTTAGTGATACAGCTTATACAAACAATCCTGTGAGAGTTACTAAGGTAAATCCCATCATTGTTACAGAGCGAAAAGCTATTTTCGAACAGCCAAAAGAGAGTATCTATATTTATCATCAAGTAGGAGAAAATGAAAATATCGAATATATTTTGAATCTGTATCAACTCTGTGCGCCTTGTTTTGCCAAATGGAATAGTTTTGATTATCCCAATTTTTATGACTTCAAAAAGCAGAAGTTATATGAAGGAGAATATTTAAAAGTAGCTTTGCAGAAAAATTATGCAAATGGCACAGCAGCAGAATTTGAAACAAGGACATTATACCAAAATTTTTCAAACAGAACTTATGTCTATGATATTGTCAATCAATATGGAATAAGTGTTTATGACCTACGTTCGTGGAATAATTTAGATGAATATGCTTATTATGTAGAAGAAAATAGTAGGCTTATGGTTGGAAAAATAGAGTATAAATATGTGTGTCCTTGTCTTGAATAACTAATATAAATTCTTGTAAAAACAAAAAATCCCTTTTTTCAAAAAATGAAAAGGGATTTTCTTTGTTTTTTAAAAAAAGTATAACTGAACAGTTAAAAAATAAGGAATTGCTAAAAATTGATTGCTTTCGTTATAAAATACAATCTCAATTCGCTTACTGCTCGTTATTGACTTTCTGTTTTGGTTCTGAAAAAATAAAGTTACTGTTAAAAATTTTTGCTTGTCAGAATTTCCTTCTAAAATCCAAACACACAAATCAGTTACTTTGAGAACCTATTTTGCTACTTATTTGCTTTATATATTTCAATAGGCTTGCCAATGCCAAGAAATAGGTAGAAACAATTTATAATAATAAAAAATCGTTGTTTAAAGCTCATATAAGCCTATTATAACTTTTTGATAGAATTTTGTGAGGTCTTTATTTTTTCATAGTGGAAAGGTTGTTTTTTCAAAACAAAAAAATAACCCTAATCTGTCAAGACTAAGGTTATTCTATTTTGAGTTTGATTTTACTAAAAATTAAATTCTAATCCGTCAAAATTTCATCCTCATCTTGTCGCATTACCTGTACGACTCCATCAAGCTCTTTGAGTTCTATAATGAGTTTTTGTACCTGTTCTGTATTCAAGACACGCAAACGAACCTTTCCTTCAAAGACTGTTTCATTATTGATGTCAAAGCTAATTCCACAAATATTGACTTTATTTTGATTTGAAATAATACGAGTAACATCATTTACTAATCCCATTCTATCAGCTCCAATAATGGTAAGCAAAACTTCAAAAGTTTGTGTTTTTTGGCTTGACCAATTTACAGAAATAATTCTATCTCCATACGAAGCCATAATCGCAACAGCATTCGGACAGTCAGTTCTATGAATACGAATGCCTCGTCCACTTGTAGTCAATCCAAAAATATCATCTCCCGGAATTGGGTGGCAACATTGCGACAAATGAAACTCAATCGTTGAGTCTCCTCCAATCAAAAGAATATCATCTTTTTTCTTCTTCTTATAGCCTTTTTCTTTGTCCTTTTTAGGTTTTAGTAATGAGGCTTTGTATTCTTCGTCTTCTTCTCTAAATTTTTTAATTTGTGTATGCTCAATTTTTCCTTTGCCGACAGCATAATAAAAATCAGAAGCATATTTATAACTAAAATAATCTAAAAGTTGATTGACGGTTTCATCATTAAACTCAAGTTTGAGTTGTTTTAATTTTCTTTTTACAATATCTTTTCCGTCTTCAATGATAATTTTTTGGTCTTTTTTGAGAGCCTGACGAATACATTGTTTTGATTTTGAAGTACGAACATAAGAGAGCCAATCTTCATTTACTTTTGTTTTCGAAGAAACCAAAATTTCTATTTGGTCGCCATTTTGAAGTTCGTAATTGAGAGGAACAAGTTTGTGATTTACTTTTCCACCCATACAACGCTCGCCAATTTCGGAATGTACATCAAAGGCAAAATCCAAAATAGTAGAATGTTGAGGCAAAACTTTCAAATCTCCTTTTGGTGTAAAGACATAAATCTCATCACTAAAAAAATTATTCTGAAATTCATCAATAAATTCTAAAGCTGAAAGGTCTTTGTTTTCGATACTCTCACGCACTCTAGCAATCCAACCTTCAATACTAGATTCACTTTTGTCTGTTCCTCCTTTGTATTTCCAATGGGCTGCGTATCCTTTTTCGGCTATTTCATCCATTCTATGCGTTCGAATCTGAACTTCTACCCACTGTCCTTTTTTGCTCATAACTGTTGTATGAAGGGACTCGTAACCTGTAGTTTTGGGTGCGCTAATCCAATCTCTCAAACGCTGTGGACTAGGCTGATAAAAATCAGTTACGACAGAATAGGTACGCCAGCAAGCCGATTTTTCATCTTCTCCAACTCCTGTATTCAAGATAATTCGGATAGCAAACAAATCATAGACTTTATCAAATGGAATTTGCTGTTTGACCATTTTTTTATGGATAGAAGAAATGGATTTCATTCGACTTTTAATTTCAAAATCTAGTCCTTGTCGTGCCAGTTCTTCTTCAATCGGCCTTTTGAATTCATTGATAAAACGAGTACGTGAAGCCTTCGTTCTTTTGATATGCTCAACAATTTCATTGTATGCTTTTTTGTTGGAATACTTTAATGATAAATCGTCGAGTTCGGAACGAATATTATACAATCCCAAACGGTGGGCAAGAGGGGCATAAATGTACTGCGTTTCTGCTTTTATTTTGAGTTGTTTTGCGATGGGCATACTTTCAAGAGTACGCATATTGTGCAAACGGTCAGCAATTTTGATAAGAACAACACGAATATCTTCCGAAATGGTCAAAAGAACTTTTCTAAATGTTTCGGCTTGTTGAGATTTTTCTTGCCCAAACATATCACTAGGAACTTTTGTAAGTCCGTCAATGATTTTGGACACACGACTTCCAAATTCTTTTTCTAATCTTGAAAGAGGAATATCTGAATCCTCAACTACATCGTGCAAAAGCGCACAAATAATTGAAGTCGTTCCTAAACCCATTTCTTCGACTACAATTCGTGCAACTTCAATAGGATGAAAAATATAAGGTTCACCTGACTTTCTACGAACATTTCCATGTGCTTCGGTAGCTATCTGAAATGCTTTTTTTATTTTTTGAGCATCATCTCCTTGCATATAAGGGCGTGCTAGTCGCATCAAATGACGATAACGTTGTAAAATTTCAGCTTTCTCTTTTGTATCTCTTTCTTGTTCTCTTTTTTGTTTTTCTGTAAGTTCTTGTTGTTTTGTTTCTGCTAGTTTATTGGGAATTTCTACTCCCTTTTCTGGTATAGACATATCTTTTCAATAAAATAAAATTAGTTTCTTATAGGAATAATTAGTTTGTGTGTTTTATTTTTTGTTTTCTTGATGTTTTTTATTTACTTAATCTGAACGCAACTAAATTAAGCATCTAAACTAATTTACTCATTTTATTTCATATATTCTAACTCTTTCGAAAAAATATATAGCATCGGTAATGAATTTGAGTAAAAATACCTATCGTAGTAGAAGCAAATTATTTATGAATCAACAAATTGGTTTAAAAAACTGTTAGAATTATCAAAAAGAAGTAATTAGTATTTTTTATAATTTTATAAAGGTAAAATTAAACTATAACAATTTTTCAATAAAAAATCTAGTCTTAAAGATAAAATTTTTGCACTTTTGTAGAGTTAAAGTCCATAGTTTTTAGTTATAGAATTAAAGGGTCTTGTTTATCTTATCAAAAAATCAAAAAATAATATAATTCATGCGTATTTTCGTTCAAAATAATTATTTAGAATTTGTCAATGAGTATCCTGAAGTAACAGGAGGTCGTATTCTACAAACTGAAAACATAAAAGACGGGTATAAACTTTATCTTTCTCTCAAAACGAGAACTGATTTTACGAGAGCATATATCAAGACTGATAACATAGAAAAATCCTTCGAAGAGTTTGCTCAAAAATTTAAAATTAGAGAGGCTGCTGGGGGGGTGGTCATGCGTGATACTTTACAGCTTTGGATTTTTAGAAATGGAAAATGGGATTTGCCAAAAGGGCATTTGGAAGAAAATGAAACCAATGCCGAAGCTGCCGTAAGAGAAGTAGAGGAGGAATGTGGTGTAAAAGCAGAAATAACAAAAGAGCTTCCCACCACCTACCATATTTATACGTATGAGGGAAAAGAAATCATCAAAAAAACCTACTGGTTTGAGATGAGTACAGAAGACGAAAGTACGCCTCAACCACAAATAGAAGAGGGAATCGAAAAAGTAACTTGGCTCAAAGAAATTGAAATTCCTTATATTTTGAATAACACATGGGCTTCGATAGAATATTTACTTTCTCAAATTATTGAGTTTTGATGTGTTCCGTTTTAAGGTTTGGTACTTGTTTACGTAAATTTACGTAAAAGCAAAATCCCTATTCTGTCAAACAAACAAAATAGGGATTTTTCTATGTAAAAAAGAATAAATAATTACTCTCCTTTGTGTGCAGCTTTTTCAGCTTTTGCTTCTGCTTCTTTCTCTTTTTTAGTAACACGTTTACGACGAGTAGTACGTTTTTTCTCTACTACCTCAACAGCTTCCACATCAGCGAAAACACGTCCACAGTGTTCACAAACTACTAATTTTTTCTTTTCTTTGATATCAACTTGACGTTGTGGAGGAACGATATTGAAACAACCACCACACGCATTACGCTTTACATTCACAACAGCAAGACCATTACGAGCATTTTCACGAATACGTTCATAAGATAAGTATAAAGTATCGGCAATATTTTTCATGCGTTTTTCACGCTCTTTTATCAATTTTGCTTCTTCTTCTTCGCTTTCCTTAACGATACCTTCCAGCTCGTTTTTCTTATTTTCCAAATCTTTTTTGCGCTCCTCTAAAGTAGCAGTTGTGTCTTCGATTTGTTTTTGTTTGCGTTCGATTTTGTACTGCGTATCTCTTACAGCTTTTTCAGCAAGGCGAATATCAAGTTGTTGGTTTTCTATTTCACGAGCAATGGCTTGGAATTCACGGTCATTGCGAACGTCCATTTGTTGCTCTTCGTATTTTACGATTAATTTTTTATGTTCTTTAATAGAATTATCTTGAGTTGCTTCAAGATCATCTAGCGATTTTTTTTCAGTTTCAAATTTTGCAATTCGTGTATGATACCCTTCTATTTCGTCCTCCAAATCTTGGACTTCTTCGGGCAAATCGCCTTTTATTTTACGTAATTCGTCTAATTTAGAATCAACTTCTTGAAGTTTTACAAGGGCGTCTATTCGTTTGGCTACTGGAGTAGGTTGTTCCATAAAATCGGTTTGGGACTCAGGTGGTTTGTAGAATGAGTTTTGGAATGTCTGTTTTAAATGAATTAAATAATTCGTAATTACATAACTATTTCTAAATCAATTTAAAAGCAAAGACAATGATTGGCAAAGGTAGTGTTTTTTGTTTAATAAATAAAATTTGTAAATGTCTGTTTACTTTACTTTTTTAATGGAACACAGATTTTACAGATAGAACGGATTAAAATGCAACTATAATTTATTTTGGCTCTTATCTAATATTGGACTGATAATAAATAAGTATCGTGCTTACCAAATTTTATTCTGTAAAAGTCTTGTTTTTTCCATAGCGC
>PFKD01000011.1 GCA_002784125.1 Flexibacter sp. CG_4_10_14_3_um_filter_32_15 | reverse complement strand
TTTGCAAAGTTAAAAACTAGCTTGATTTGCTTTAAACGAGTACATTTTTTTTTCGTGCGTTTACCCTAATTTTATCCGACTTTGCTTGTATTTTCATTTGATTTAACTCTTTATCTGCTTTCTCTGCCTTAGCTTTTTGTTCTTCGGCTTTTTTTCTAGCTTCTTCAGCTTTTTTTCTAGCTTCTTTTTCTCTTTTTGTAGCCTCTTCTTCTCTTTGTTTATATTCTTGTAAAATAGAAAGGTCATCTAAAAACTTCTTTTGTTGTCCTTCATAATACATACGTTCTTTTTCTGTAAAATACATGGTAGCTAATCTTGCATTTGCTTTTTTGATTTCTTTTACTTGAGATAATTCTTGAGGCAGATTATCATCTTTATAAAGGTTGGCACTATTCAGAAATGTTATCCATCTGTCTAAGATAGGTTGGATAGGTTGTAATTTGCCTTTAAATTTTTTGAGTTCGATAAAATACAAATCTAAGTAATCCAAATGATCGACCGTTTGGTTCGTTTTTGCATCTTTGAGCATAAAATAACGATGATAACGTTCGTCTTTGAAAAGATTAAAATCCATCAAACTAATTACAATACATTTTTTGAGTTCGGGATAATTCATGGTCAAGCTAGTAGTATCATCTTCTTGATCCTCATCATCTATACAGTCTAACTGAGTTCCAAACATTTTAGCCCAATAATAAAGTGTTCTTTTGGCATAAAAACTAGACCCTCTCATTTGCATTTCTATGTCATAACGAGTACCATTTTCATCTTCTGCCTTAATATCCAAAATAGAAAGTTTTCCATCTGCATAATCGAACACATTGTATGGATTTTTGAGAAAAAGTTTGACTATCTGTTTGTCTTCGGGCAAAATAGAGTTAATCAAAGACATCAAAATGTCTTTGTTTTCTTCTGAGCCAAAAAGTTTTTTAAAAACTAAATCGATTTTTGGATTAAGTATTGGCATAGTCTAATCGTTTAAAATGAATGGATTCTTAGTAAAGATACAAAAAAATAAATCTCAAATAGAAAATCGATTACACAAAAAAACCATTCCTTATACAAACAAGAAATGGTATTTTAATTTATGATTAGCGAAAATGAAATAAAATTGCAGTTGGCGCAAAAAATTGATAAGTCAATAAATAATTAAAAATTACAAACTGAAAAGATAAAACTACAATTACATTCGCATTTTCGATGAAATGGCAAGTTTGCCTTACACTATTAAGACCCAACGAATCATAAAAGGGTTGCACAAAGCTATCTTTTTTTATAAAAAAAACAAAATAAGTAGGTTTAAATCTTTATAAACCTAAAGATTTCAGAAATGCTTCTTGTTTTGGTTCTCTTTTTAGAAAGTTCTTAATTTGGTTCATTTCATCTTCACTTCCTCCCTTAGAAAGAACTTTATCTACATATTTTTTACCTACTTTCGGATTCAGTAATCCTTCTTTTTGAAAGACAGAAAACATATCTTCAGCATATACTTTTGCCCACAAATAGCCATAATAACCTGCTGCATATCCCATAAGATGACCAAAACCAGAAGGAAAATCAGTTCCTTCTACTGGTGGAGTAAGTGTAATCTGACGTTGAAGATTATTAAATAATTCACTTGGAGATTCGTCTGTAAGTGGATTGTATTTGTCGTGTAATGTAAGATCATAAGTTCCATACAGAATTTGTTGGAGGGTAAATAATCCAGAACCTACATTTCTTGCAGCTACCATTTTATCGAAGAGTTCTTTTGGAAAAACTTCTCTTGTTTTGTAGTGAAAAGCAAATTCTTTGAGAATATCATAATCCCACGCCCAGTTTTCAAAAAGTTGTGAAGGTACTTCGACAAAATCCCTTGCTACATGTGTTCCTGCAAAGGCTGCTAGAGGAGATTGAGTCAGAAGCTGATGCAAACCGTGTCCAAATTCATGAAAAACAGTTGTTACTTGGTCGTGAGAAAGAAGCGAAGGAGAATCAGACGTAGAAGGAGGAAAATTACAAACCAATGCTGCGTGTGGCGTTTGATAGCCTCTCGTTGTTTCTCTTCCAGAAACCAAACCAAAACAAGCTGCATGACTATATTTATTTGGTCTTGGATACAAATCCAAATACATTTTTCCTACAACAGTATTCTTTTTTCGCACTTCATAAACAACTACATCTTCATGCCAAACAGAATGATGATACATCTTGACAAAATCAATTCCGAAAAGCTCTTTACAAATAATAAAAATTCCTTTGAAAACATTATTTAGTTCGAAATATTGTTTTACTTCTTCTGCATTGAGATTATAATTTTTCTCTAAAAGAATATTATTATAATAACCTGTCTCCCAGCCTCTTAACTCTTCTTTTCCTTCTGTAATACTTAAAAGCTCTTTGTAATCTTTTTCTGCTTTTGGCTTTACTTTTTTAGTTAATTCTTCCTCAAAACTCCAAACTATATTAGGTGTTTTTGCCATTCTTTCCTCAATAACATATTGAGCATACGTTTTATAACCCAATAAACTCGCCATTTGATTGCGTAAGGCTATCGTTTTGATAAGTACACCTGTATTTTTTGGATTTCCTTTGTTCAAATATTTGATATATAGCTCTTTACGCCATTTTTCACTTTTTGCATAACGCATAAATGGACGATAAGAAGGAGAATCTAATGTAATTTTATACATTCCATCTTCCATTCTATGACGTTTTTTGTAGTCTTTTGGAAGTCCCTCTGTATCTTTTTCTGAAATAATAATTTGATATTGATGCTCTGCAATATTTCTTGAAAACTCATTAGCAAGGTCAGATAATTGGTCTTTCATGTTTCTCAAGGTATCTCTATCTTGCTGTACAAGGGCAAAGCCATTGCGTTCGAATTCTCTGACGGTTTCTTTTATAAATTTCTTTTTATAGCCTTTTAGCCAACGAGCATCATCGGATAAACTATATTTTTTGATAGCTTTGTACAATTCTTCATTGAGAGAAAGACCATTTTGATACCTTTGCAAAACTTGTATGCTTTGATTGGCTTGTTTGTACACCTCTTCATTAGAAGAAGTATGAGCCAAAAGAAAGATAATACCTGAAATACTGCTTAACTTGTGGGTTAGTTCGTCCCATTTTTCCATTTTCATTTCGAAAGTCTGTGTATTACTTCCCAAAATAACAGCTAAGGCAGCATCAGATTTACGAATCGTTCGGTCGGTAATATATCGTATGCTTTTAGCATCGATTTCTTCAAAATTTGGGGAAGAATAAAAAAATTCAAAATAAGACTCCATAGAAGATTGTTGTAGTTGAAATAGTTTATTGATATTATTTTCAAATTATACAGTAGTTTTGATAAACTGATTACATAACTTTAGGCTGCTATTTGATTTTTTTGATAAATAACTAGATTTTTTTAGTTGGTTTAATTAATTTATAGGTTAGGTTTTAACAAAAAAATCCAATCCTAAAATCTTTTATTGAATGATTTTGCTACTATATATTGCGTATTTAGAACTAAAATCTTTGTGTAATAATATAGCTTTATTCATATTTTAAACTCAGAACACCTATATTTTTTCTTTTTATTTACAAATACTACTTAAAGAAATTACCCAGTAAAAATACGTCAAAAAATTTAATTTAGTGCGCTAATCGACCTATAAAACACACATTTGTAACTTATTTTTACTTTTCCCTTATTAAAAGCGTTATTTTTTGAGGGAATAGCAACTCAAAATTACTTACTTCTTACATTTATCTAAAAAAATATAAAATACAGATGGCACTTAATCGAATTTGGATAGGTTTTTTTCTCATTGCTTTTGTTTTTGCTATTTTTCAAGTATTTACTGGTGATATAGAGGTTTTTTCTAAGATTACCAATAGTACATTTGAAAGTGCCAAAACAGGTTTCGAAATTTCGCTTTACCTAACAGGAGCAATGGCTCTTTGGTTAGGCATTATGAAAATAGGCGAACAAGCTGGAGCGATTGAGGTGTTGGCAAAACTTGTTAGTCCATTATTTAAGCATCTTTTTCCAGAAGTTCCAAAAAATCATGGTGCTGTGGGTGCAATGCTTATGAATTTTTCGGCAAATATGTTGGGCCTTGATAATGCAGCCACACCATTAGGACTAAAGGCAATGGAAGAACTGCAATCTTTAAATCTGAAACCTGAAAGTGCTAGTAATGCACAAATTATGTTTTTGGTTTTGAATACTTCTGGACTGACAATTATTCCTGTTTCGGTTATGGTCTATCGGGCGCAAGCTGGGGCAGTCAATCCTGCTGAGATTTTTGTTCCTATTTTGATAGCTACTTTTTTTGCTACACTTGCTGGTATTTTGGCTGTCGGAATCAAACAAAAGCTCAATCTCTTACATCCTGTTGTTATCGCTTATTTAGGTGGTCTGACTGCTTTTATTTCCTTGATTACTTGGTTTTTTAGTACGCTACCACAAGAAAAAATTAGTCTTTATTCTTCGGTTGCAAGTAATTTTATTTTGTTTGGTGTAATGGTTGGTTTTATTGCTTGGGCTGCCTTCAAAAAGGTAAATGTCTATGAAACTTTTATTGAAGGTGCAAAAGAAGGTTTTTCGATTGCCATCAAAGTAATTCCATACTTAGTTGCAATGCTTGTTGCGATTGGTGTTTTTCGTGCTTCGGGTGCAATGGAAATGCTTATTTCTGGTGTCAGTTGGTTTATCTCTCTTTTTGGTTTTGATACGCAGTTTGTGAAGGCTTTACCTGTTGCAATTATGAAACCGTTGAGTGGAAGTGGTGCAAGAGGACTTATGATTGATGCTTTTACGACATACGGAGTAGATTCTTTTGTTGGAAAAGTAGCTGCAACTCTTCAAGGTTCTACTGATACTACGTTTTATGTCTTGGCTGTTTATTTTGGTTCTGTAAATATCAAAAATACAAGATATGCTGTCAGTTGTGGTTTGATTGCTGATGGTGTAGGAGTTATTGCTGCAATCTTGCTTAGTTATTTGTTTTTTGCTTAATGTCGTCGGTGAGTAAACAACGGCAAAAATATGTGCTTTTTTGTTAGACACGGAGTTACAGAGAACACAGAGAATAAAAACACGTTTTGAAATACTATTTCTTAGGTACTTAAACATATATTTTTTTGACTCTTACCTAATATTGGACTGATAGTAAATATTGCGTAATACCACCAAATTTTATTCGGTTTAAATGTCTTTTTCCATAGAAGTGGGTTTGCAAACCCACTTCTATGGAAAAAACAAAACTATATAGTGTTGAAAGATTAGGTAATCAAAATTATATTAGCATCCGACCAAAATCCACTAAGAGCCATTTTTTTTTGAGAATTGAAAACTATGAGCTACATTAAAAAAGCCTTTACTAAAACGAATTAGTAAAGGCTTTTCTATTTTCTAAAAATGTACCTTGATTAAGCTATTAAGATAAAGGATCTAAATTTCCTTCCAAAACATCATCAAATCCATTTTTTGTGTGTTTTTCGTAATTGGTAGGTTTATCAAACGGACGTTTGCCGATTAATCTTTCCAAATCAATTTGAAATAATACTTCTTTTTCTAAAAGCTCTTTTGCAATAATTTCTAATTTTTCTCTATGTTTGGTAAGCAACTCTTTAGTAAATGTATAAGCCTTTTCTATCATTTCTTTTACCTCTTCATCAATAATTTGCGCTGTTGCTTCCGAATACGGCTTGCCTGAAAACTCCGAACGCTGTGCATCATAGAAAGAAACGTTACCAATTTTTGAATTCATTCCATAAACAGAAACCATACTGTATGCCATTTTTGTAATTCTTTCAAGGTCTGATAATGCACCTGTTGAAATTTTATCAAAAATAATATCTTCGGCTGCACGTCCACCTAAAGCCATACACATTTCGTCGGTAAGCTGTTCGATGGTGTAAAGGAATTGTTCTTTTGGTAAATACTGAGCATATCCTAAAGCTGCAATTCCACGAGGAACAATCGAAACTTTAACCAATGGATCAGCGTGTTCTAAAAACCAACCTGCCACAGCATGTCCTGCCTCATGATAAGCAACAATTTTCTTTTCTTCTGGAGAGATGATTTTGTTTTTCTTTTCTAGTCCACCGATGACTCTATCGATGGCACTTTCAAAGTCAATCATTTCAATTTCTTTTTTGTTTTCACGAGCAGCAATCAAAGCAGCTTCATTACAAACATTGGCAATCTCAGCACCTGCAAACCCAGGAGTTTGAGCAGCTAATTTTTTGGCATCTATTTCTGGAGCCGTTTTCAGAGGCTCTAAATGAACTTTGAAGATTGCTTCTCTTCCTTTAATATCTGGTTTATCAATACTGATTTGTCTATCAAAACGACCAGGACGCATCAATGCACTATCCAAAACATCTGGACGATTGGTAGCACCTAAGATAATTACGCCTGCATCAGTAGAAAACCCATCCATTTCTACCAAAAGAGAGTTCAATGTATTTTCACGCTCATCATTTGCCCCCGGTTGTTTTCCACCACCACGAGAACGACCAATCGCATCAATTTCATCAATAAAAATGATACAAGGAGCTTTTTCTTTTGCTTGTTTGAACAAATCACGTACACGAGCAGCACCAACACCGACAAACATTTCTACAAAATCAGAACCTGAAAGTGAGAAAAACGGAACTCCAGCTTCTCCAGCAACAGCTTTTGCAAGTAATGTTTTACCAGTACCGGGAGGGCCTACCAATAGGACACCTTTAGGGATTTTTCCACCTAATTCTGTGTATTTTGTTGGCTGACGAAGAAAATCTACTACTTCTTCCACTTCTTGTTTTGCTTCATCTAATCCTGCAACGTCTTCAAACGTAATTTTGACTTTACTTTCTGTGTCAAATAACGAAACTTTGGCTTTTCCGATATTAAAAATCTGTCCACCAGCTCCTCCACCTGTCATACGACGCATCAAAAACCAAAAAGCTACCAAAATAAGAATCAAGAATCCCCAAGTGAAAATTACTCCACTAAAGTCGGCATCTTGTCCTACATCATATTTTATGCGTTTATCGGCAGGCAGTTCGGCTTGAAGTTTATCAAAATCCTCTTTAAAACTTTCTCCACTTGTTATATTTAAAAAATAATGGGGTGGTTTTTCGATAATTGCGCCAAAAGGATTTTTTTGCTTTAATTCGATTGCATACTTATCTTTTTTGAGTGCTTCTTCTGTAAGCGTAATGTTTACAATATTTTTATTTGTAATCAATTTTACGCTTTCAATATCCCCAGCACGAGCCATTTTATCAAACTCTTGTTCGTAAGTTTTGACGGTCGTACTTTGATTGAGGTACCACGCACCCAAAATCAATGCAATCAAAAGACCAGACAACCAAATTTGATAGTTGCCTCCTGTTCCTTTTGGAATGTTATTACGCATCGGATTCTTTGTATTCTTGGTATCCTTCGTGTCTTTACTGTCTTTTTCTGTTGCCATTTATAAAAAAGTATATAAGTAGTATAATTTAAGATTTTTAATAAAAAATCTATTTTATATTTCGGTTTCTTAAATTGTATTTAGTCTGTGAATCTAAATTATTGGATTATTAAACCAAAAGTTAGTTCTATTGTTTGTAATCATTTTATCAAAATCTTTATTATTCTGTGTATTACTGACTTTTTAGAAAAAATAAAATAATTTTTTGATAAATAACATTCTATTTGGAATAAAAAGAAAGTAAAATAAAGTATTTCAAAAGTTTACTTTACTTTTTATCATTTCTTACTTCAAATCAGGAATTTGAACCACTTTTGCATCTCCCCAAAGCTCTTCTAAACCAAAACGCTCTCTTTTTTCAGCTTGGAAAATATGAACGACTACATCTACATAATCCATCAAAATCCATTGACGATTTTCTCTACCTTCTACGTGCCAAGGGTCTTGTTTGTATTGCTTATGGGTTGCTACTTCTACGGATTGTTTTAGGGCATCAACATGTGTATCCGAAGTACCTGTACAGATAATAAAGAAATCTGCAATAGAATTTTTGACCTCACGAAGGTCAAGAAGCGTAATTGATTTGCCTTTTCGATCTTGAAGACCTGCCACGACAGCTTGTGAAAGCATTTGTGAAGTAACCGACTGTTTTTGAGTCATAGTGTAGATTTAAGTATTTTTATTAAAAAATTAGAGGAAAGTAACTAGCTTTCATAATTTTGATTTTATTTTGAGTTAGGTTTGAGTTTTAAATTTACAAGTTGAATGAAGTTTTTGTTCCCAATTTAGGGAGAACAAGCAAAATCTTTTTTTTGTTTCAAAATGTAATTTAGAATGCAACTGCAAAGATAAGGTATTATCAAGCAAAATTAAGTATATTACTCAAGTGAATTAAATATAAATGACCAATCACAAAATTCATACAAAGGGACTGTTTATAGGACAAAATCAAATTTATCTGCCAAGCTGTCAGTCCACCAACGAGAGTTTGGCTTTTTATGCAAATGAGCAGAAAACAAACGCCAAAACGAGTATTTTTGAAGGAACTCTTCTTTGGACAAATCATCAAACACAAGGAAAAGGACAACGAGGAAACACGTGGACGGCTCAAGAAAATCAAAATCTGACTTTTTCTATCCTTCTCAATCCTACTTTTTTATCTACAAAAGAATCGTTTTGGATTACGATTGCTGTTTCTTTGGGTGTTCGTGATGCGTTGGAGGCAGTTTTGAAGATTGATTTTGCAGAAATTGCTGAAGATTTTCAAATCAAATGGACAAATGATATTTTTATTAATCATACGATGAATAATGACCAAAAAAACAAAGAAACAAGCCAAAAAATAGGAGGGATTTTGATAGAAAATCAAATTAGTTCAACTAAAATAAATCAAAGTATTATAGGAATTGGAATTAATATTAATCAAATTTTTGCTCAAAATAATTCAGAAAATGATACAACAAATAGAGCCATTTCATTAAAAGAGCTTACTAACAAAGATTGGAATAAAGAAGAAGTTTTGACAGAAGTTCTTTTTTTTATAGAAAAACGCTATTTACAACTTCGTGCAGGAAAAAAAGATAGTTTGAGAGCTGATTATCTTTCTCATCTTTTTCGTTATCAAGAATGGCATTATTACAAAGACAAACTAAAAAACCGAAAAATCACAGGACAGATTTTGGGAATCAATCCAGAAGGGAAATTAGCCCTAGAAATAGCAGGACAAAGTGGAAAAATTAGCTATTTTGAAAATAAAGAAATTGAGTTTTTGTATTGAGTTTGGGAGAATGGGGAATGGAAATGGGGAATGGAAATTGGGGAATGGAAATTGGGGGCGAAATAATGAAATAGCAAGTTTGGTTTATGAGAAAGTGTATTAACATAAATTTCCGTAAAACTTTATTTAGAATAAAAAAAGGTTTCAAAAAAACATATTGCTTTTTGAAACCTTTTTTAGTTGTCAAATCATTTTTTATCTAAGAACTATACTTTTTCAGTTCCTAGTTCTTGTTCTTTCAAGACACGTCTAAGAATTTTACCTACATTAGATTTTGGTAATTCATCTTTAAAAACTACATGTTTTGGTACTTTATAACCTGTCAAATGTTCTTTACAGAATGCTCTGATTTCTTCTTTTGTAAGACTATCATCTTTCTTGACGATACA
Organism: Flexibacter sp. CG_4_10_14_3_um_filter_32_15; assembly: GCA_002784125.1. Classification (GTDB taxonomy): domain Bacteria; phylum Bacteroidota; class Bacteroidia; order Cytophagales; family Bernardetiaceae; genus Bernardetia. The sequence goes on along the minus strand of PFKD01000011.1, from coordinate 2,660 downwards.
AGCCATAATTGCTTCGTGTGATTTTTCGTCTGGAATTCCGATTACTCCTACTTCCAAAACTTTATCATTAAGAGCAATTACCCCTTCAACTTCATTTGGATAAACATTGAAACCTGAAACCAAAATCATTTCTTTCTTTCTATCAACAATTTTGAAATACCCTTCTTCGTCCATTACTCCAATATCACCTGTTTTGAAGTAATCGCCTATCATTGTATTGGCTGTTTCTTCTGGACGCTGCCAATAACCTTTCATAATTTGAGGGCCTTTTCCACAAATTTCACCTGGTTGCCCTAGTTCTACATCATTTCCTGCATCATCTAAAATGCGTACTTCTGTACTTGGAAGAGGAAGACCAATCCAACCAATTCGTACTTTTCCAGCTAAAGGATTTACAATTAGACCGGGAGAAGTTTCTGTAAGACCGTAGGCTTCTGCAATCGCCTTTCCTGTTATTTCTTTCCAACGATTATTTACGGCTTCTTGTACAGCCATTCCACCACCTAAAGCAACTTTAAGATGAGAAAAATCTACATTTTTGAATTCTGGTTGATTCAAAAGACCATTAAAAAGTGTATTTACACCACTAATAAGTCCTATTTTGTGTTTTTTGAGTTCTTCTACAAAACCTTCCATATCTCTAGGATTTGTAATCAAAACATTTTTCACTCCATAACGCAAGAATCCAAAACAGTTGAAGGTAAGCGCAAAAATATGATAGAGTGGAAGCGCAGTAATTCCTGTTTCTACTCCTTCTTTAATATCACTAACATCTACCCACGCCACAAGTTGTTGCATGTTGGCTAAAATATTTCTGTGAGTTAGCATTGCTCCTTTCGAAACACCTGTTGTTCCTCCTGTATATTGTAAAAAGGCAACATCTCCAGAATCAAATTTTGGCTTACTATAATTGTATTTTTTTCCTTCATAAAGCGCATCTGTAAAAGATACAGCATTTGGAATGGAATAAGAAGGTACCATTTTCTTCAAATATTTGACAGCCATATTCATAGCCCAACCTTTCAGACCTCCTACCATATCGGCTACTTCTGTAACAAATACATGCTCGATGCTGGTATGTTTGATTACTTTTTCAAGGTTAGAAGCAAAGTTTGCCAAAATCAAAATTCCTTTTGCACCCGAATCTGTAAATTGATGCTCCATTTCTTTTGGTGTGTAGAGAGGGTTTGTATTTACTACAATAAGTCCTGCACGCAAAATACCAAAAATAGCGATTGGATATTGAATAAGGTTAGGAGATTGAATAACAAAACGATCGCCTTTCTGTAATCCTTTTCTTTGTAAATAAGCTGCAAAGGCTGCACTTTTTTCATCTAATTCATTGAAAGTAAGGGTAGCTCCCATATTTTCATAAGCGATTTTATCGCCATATTTAGCGATACTTTCTTCGAATAAGTCTAAAAGCGAAGAATATTCATCAGGATTGATTTCTGCTGGAATGCCTTCTGGGTATGATTTGAGCCAAATTTTATCCATAATATATGTTGAAATGTAAGAGTGAGTTAGGTTTTTATAATCGAACAGAATTTATAATCTGTTATTAGAATCTTTAATTGAAATAAAAAAATAGAGTAGTGCTAATTAATGATACAAGATATTACTTTTGTGGGTGATTTTCAAACTAATTAAGAATCAAAACTACATTTATTTTGAAATATCCTTTAAAATCCGAATTTTTTTAGGTTAATGCAAGTAAACACCATATTTTTTTTCATTATTCTTTTCATTATACAAAATTACTTCAATACGTTCTTGTAATGTAGTCGATAAACGAAGCCCTGCAAAATCAGCAGCAATAGGAAAAGAATGATGCCCTCTATCTATCAAAACAGCAGTATGAAGAGCCTTAACACGTACTTTCAAAAATGGACGAAGACTATAAGCGAGCGTTCTTCCTGTATTCAAAACATCGTCTATCAAAACAATCGATTGATTTTCGAAAACGGAAGGTTCACAATCCAAAACAACTTCACTTTGAGTGGGTTGAAGTTTGTCTAATCGAACACAGATTTGTATTATTTCTAATGGCGAAATTTGTTCTAATTCTTTAGCAAGTTCTTTTGTCAAGAGCATTCCCATTCCTTTAATTCCTGCCAAAATAAGCATTTTTTCTTCAAAATTTTCTTCATAAATCTCAAAGGCTAATCTGCGTATTTTTTGCTTCGTTTGTTCAGAATTAAGAATTTGACTTTCTATTTGATTTAGTTTATTTTCAGATTGCAAAATCAGTCGTTTTTTAGTTAAGAATTTTATAGCAACGATTGCTAAGGTCAGATTACTGACCATTATCAACGTTTTCTTATCAAACATAAAAATAATCAATTATTCTATCATTGTAAATTAAAGATATATTTTTAGTCTGTAAATTATTTTTTTTACAAAATACAAAAGTCAGTTTTAATAATTAAAAAAATCAATTAAAGCTATTTTAAAAGCAAAATTAAGTTTTTTAAAAGTCGGTTTTTTAAAAATAGATTCTTAGTTGTGCATACTTTTTTCTGTTTTTGTCGTATTAAACAACATGAGTAACATTTAAAAAAAGCAAATCTTCGCCGACTTTTATTCTGTGTAAATGTCTTTTTTCCATAAAGTAGGGTTTGCAAACCCTACTTTATGGAAAAAAGCAACCTATTATTTTG
>PFKD01000251.1 GCA_002784125.1 Flexibacter sp. CG_4_10_14_3_um_filter_32_15 | reverse complement strand
TAGTTTTTAACTTTGCAAATTGAATTTACTCTGATAGTTAAAGTGTGTTTAAACATACTGAAAGCAGTATAAAAAGTTTCGTGCGTTTACCCTAGAGTAGCACTATATTCTGTATAATTTCTCATAATTTTTAGTAGGTTTGTTCAAAAATACACTTTTCCTAAGTCTCCAATAAGGCTACATAAAGTATTTGATAATGTGTTGTCTGTGGTGATTCGTAAAATCTGTAAAATCCGTGTTCCAATTATCTGTCAGATTAATTATGTCTTACTACTTACACCGTCAAAAAAAATTACTATATTTTTTTACTGTCGTTGAGGCTTCGCCGTCAATGAGGATTTTGAATAGCTATCAATTATTAATGACCAGTTACCAGTTAAATTCCAATACGAAAAACTACAAAAGTAGCCTTTCGTAGGCTTATTTTATCTCACTTTCAAAAACTGTTTGGCTACCTTCAAACCATTTAATTGTCCTTCTGTGTAGGCTTGTAACTCTTCATAACTTCCTCTAGCGTGTTTCAAAAATCCTGATGCTTGTCCGTAAATGGCATCAAAATTTATTTTTTCTGTCAGATAATAACCATCAAGAAATGTTTTTACCCCTCCAGAAATAATGATTTGATTACATTTTATGGTTCTGCTAGAATATTTTACTTTGCTTTTCAGATTATTATAATAATCTGACTTTATTTCATTACAAAAGTTTACCATTTCTTCTGCGCTGTGTCCGATATGAGCTAGAGATTCAAAGAGGTTTTGAGAAAGCTGATTACTTCTTTTTAGTTCTAAGAGCGCAAAATTTGTTCCTCCACTTGCTGCAAAATCTATGGCTGCAAGAGGTAAATTTAATAATTCTTCTAGGCTTTCTTTTCCAAATCCTTGTCCGACTTCTTTTACAATAATTGGATAAGTTGCTGTTTCTAAAAGCTGTTTTATAGTTTCTAAAGGTGATTTTTCGAATCTATCGCCTTCGGGTTGTAGCCATTCTTGCAAAGGATTTATATGAATAATAAGTCCGTCGGCTTGTAATTTTTTGAGAAGTTCATCTATTTTTTTTGTCTGTTTGGCTTTGATGAGCTGTTCTAGCTGAGCAATTCCAAGATTTGCATAAAGAGGCTGGTCGCCTATAAACTTTCTGACATCAAAATCTGGCAAACAATCATCATCAGTCAGCAAAGCTCTACACGAACCCAAACCCATTCCGAGCTTATATTCTCCACAAACTTTAGCCAAATTTTGATTGATAATCTTTGCCCATTCTGTTCCTCCTGTCATACTAGAAACCCACAAAGGCGCATTCATTTGTTTTCCCAAAAACTCAAAAGGTTTTGTCTCTGTCTTTGGGTGTGCTGCCAAAACAGGTTCATAATAAAATCGATTGTCTAATTGATTTTTGAAGACTTGTGCATCAAAAGCGAGTTCTATATGGTCTTGTTTGCGAGATGCTGCTGTTGCATCAGAATCGGTGTAGTTGATTGAAGGGTTAGATAAGTTTTCCAAGTGAGTTTTTCTTTTTTTGAGAATTACTCGTGGGGACACGAGCAATGGTAGAATTATAATTTGAAATTTTGAGACTTTCTCTGAATTTGTTAGAGGTAACTTTTGTGTTCTCACAAATCATTAAAGAAATATCTCTCCATTGCTCGTGTCCCCACGAGCAACAATAAAAACCGATAAGCAAAAATACTAAATCTTAGTTAAATATTATTTGGGTGCATAACAAATTAGCTACGCTGCTCTTCGGGTGTCGCTTAGCCAATTTGTATTACGTAGGGAAAAGGCAAGCCTTTTCCCTACAAAAAACGACAATTTGTTGTACCCCCTATTGTTTTTTGGCAAACGCTGTGTTCTGAAAATTGTTAGAAATGATACAGTACGAATTTTCTATTTTCATTTTTTTATCAAAAAATCATTTTAATTCATTTTGTAGAATAACAAAAAACCACGTACTTTACTGTTTGGAAAAGAAACGTATTTTTTCTTGTTGTCTTTTTCTGTTTTTCTTATTTTTTTCATTAAAATAAATTACTTTGGCAGCTTTTGGTTTTTCAGATAGTGGAGCGCCTATGCGTATTGGTGTATTGGGTGGTGGCAGTTGGGCAACTGCAATAGTAAAAATACTCTCCGAAAATAACGTTCGTATAAATTGGTGGATGCGTTCGAAAGACGACATTGATTTTATTCGCAAAAATCATAGAAACCCACGTTATTTGAGTTCGGCATTGCTCAATATTGACAAAATTACACCTCTAAACGATGTAAAAGCTGTTATTGCAGATTCAAAATATATTGTTTTAGCTGTTCCGTCAGCTTTTATTACAGATGTTTTTGACAAATTAGCCCCTACTGTTTTTAAAGATAAAATCATTGTTTCGGCTATAAAAGGAATGATTTTGGAAGAAAATGTTTTGGTAACTGAATATGTAGAGAAAAAATTTAATGTTCCTGCTGACAAACTACTCACGATTGCAGGCCCCTGTCATGCCGAAGAAGTAGCCCAAGAAAGACAAGCCTATCTAACTATTGGAGGCGATGAAAACGAAGGCGATAAATTTGCAAAACTACTTAGAGGGCATTATATAAAGTGTCGTACCAATCCAGATTTAAACGGAATTCAATATTGTGCAGTCATCAAAAATGTTGTAGCTGTGGCGTGTGGAATGGCTCGTGGTCTGAATTATGGCGATAATTTTCAAGCTGTTTTGGTTTCGAATGCCGTACAAGAAGCTAAAAAGTTTTTAGATAAAGCCTATCCATTGGAAGAAAGAGATATAAATGCGTCGGCTTATTTGGGCGATTTGCTCGTAACTTCCTATTCTCAATTTAGTAGAAATCGTACTTTTGGAAATATGGTAGGGCGTGGATATACCGTAAAATCGGCACAAATTGAAATGGGAATGGTAGCTGAAGGGTATTATGCCGTAAAAGGTTTGTATGATGTTACCAAAAAACACAAAGTAGATATGCCGATTATCAAAGCTGTTTATAATACGCTGTATGAAAAAATTTCTCCTGCCATCGAATTTAGAATCCTAAAAGACTCTTTACAGTAACCAGTTATCAGTTATCAGTTATCAGTTATCAGTTATCAAGAATTATTTTTCTAAATTTATTGTTTCAAAAAAGGGAATTTTCATTCTCTTTATTTCTCTTTTAACTCTGTGGTTGAAAAAGAAATTCATAGTTTTAATTCTATAATCTAAAAAAATGAAAGCTATTAAATTCTCTATTTTTGCTTTTTTATTTCTTATTTCACTTTCTACTTTTGCTCAAAAAGAAGGTCAAGCAAATGATATGTCAGAAGAAGAAGAAAAACTAGAACTTCCACGTAAAAGCTCAATTTCTACATTGATACAAGAAATTGGACTGACAGAATTTTTTGTTCGTTATAGCCGTCCGAGTGTAAAAGGGCGTAAAAAACATATTTGGGGAGAGCTTGTACCTTATAGAAAAGTGTGGAGAGCAGGAGCAAATGAAGCCACAACAATAGAGTTTTCTAGTGATGTAAAAATAAATGGAAAACCACTCAAAAAGGGAAAATATGCCATTTTTGTTATTCCACAAAAAAAAGGAGACTGGACTTTCATTTTTAATACTGCCGTTGATTCGTGGGGAAAAGAAGCCTACAATGAAGCAAATGATGTTTTACGAGTAAATGCAACCGTAGAAAAATCAAAATTTCAAGAAACTTTAGCGTATGATTTTGATAAAATAGTAGAAAATGAAGCTACTTTTATTTTGCGTTGGGAATGCAAATTGGCAAGAATTACAATTCAAGTAAATACAGTAGAAGAAGCTAAGAAAAATATTGCTGCTGCCATTTCGAAATACCCAAACGATTGGCAAGTATTGGTACGAAGTGCAGGATATTACAAAAATGAAAAAATAGAACTTCGCCAAGCCTTGGAATGGGCAAATCAAGCTATAAAACTCAAAAACGACCATTATTTACCCTACTGGGTAAAATCTGAAATTTTAGCTTTAGAAAGTGATTATAAAGGAGCAGTAGAGAACGCACAAAAAGCACTAGAAGTAGGAAAAGATGATGCGAATTTTATCTATGCTCAGACTATTCAAGCACAAATTGACAACTGGCTTTTGAAAGTAAACTAACATTTAGGGTCTAAAATCAGTTATGATGCTATACTCTCACAATCCTTTACTAAAAACAGAAAAATTATGCTCCACGACCTATCAAATATGATGTGTTTAGATGTTTATCTTTCAAGTCTGAATACTAAAGAATCTAACAAAATCAAAAAGCAAATTAAGCCATTGATTGTAGAATCAAAACCTCTTTTGAGTTGGGATATTTCGAATGAAAATGCTATTGAAAGAATAAGCAAAGCGAAACGAAGAATGGATATAGAAAAAATCAAATACTTTGCAGAAAAATATAATTGGAAAAATGATATTAGTAATCTGTTTTTAAATGTTGATTTTGAAGCTATTATACTTACTAATTCCTTAGAAAAAATTCTTTGGGTAAATGATGGTTTTACCAAAATGACAGGCTATTCGAAAAAGTTTGCTACCAATAAATATCCTTCTTTCTTACAAGGAGAAAAAACTTCAATAGAAACAAGAAAGGAAATCAAATTGAATCTTCAAACAGGAAAACCTTTTGAATTATCAGTTATCAATTACAAAAAAGATAAAACTCCTTATACGTGTAACGTTCAGATTTTTCCTCTTTATACGAATAAGATTACTCATTTTATGGCTTTAGAAACGCAGATAGGGTAATCATGTCGTTGGTCAGGACACAACAACGGCAGGTAAAAAACACAATTTAAAATTTTAGTTTTGTTCATTCATTTCTCGTTTTATAAATTCTCTCAAACTATTTGGTTTTTCTCCTGTCAGTTTTTCAAAATCATCACTTATTTTGGGTGGTTTTTGAAAGCGTGGTGCAAAATGTAGCATAATCAGAACAAATATAAATGCTGTTTTTTCGCCTTCTTTTTTCTTTTTTATAAAAAATGAAATCAAATTAGGACTTTTATAAACAAATTGTTTGTGTAATTCTTCTGTCAGAATTTTTGTTACTTCTTCAAAATTTAAAAGTTCTGATTCAGTTCCTGTAATTGTATAGGCTTTATTTTTATGATTTTCTGTATTAGAAAGTACACTTGCAATCGCTTTTCCAATATCTTGCGCATCTATCCACAAGAATTTTGCTTTTCCAGCAGGTAAATAAATTTTATTTGTTTCTTCTAAATCTTTCTTTAAGGTCGTGGTTAAGTTTTGCATAAAATAACTCGGACGAATAAAAGTATAACTCATTACGCCTTTTTGTTTGCCTTTTTCTGCACTTTCCTTCAATAATTTTTCTATTTTAGCATGAGGAATAAAAGAAATTTCTTCTGCTCCTTGTACGGATAAAAAAACGATATGTTTAACGCTTGTAGCCTCTAATTTTTCAATTAATGGCTTAAAATACTTATCCGTATCTGCAATCTGTGGAGGACGAAGCAAGAAAATAGTATTGATTTGAGTTTCTTTTATGGATTGAATTGTTTTATCAATATTTTCAAAATCAAAAAAGACTTCGTTTTCTTTTGTCGAATCTATTTGACGAGTAGCAATAAAGAGTTTTTGAGATGGATTAAGAATAAAAAAATGTAGAATTTCTCTTCCAATATTTCCTGTTGCGCCTGTAATTAAGATATTTTCCATAAAAAATTATATTTATTTTAATTTATTAATCCAATCTTTCTCCAAAAAACTATCTTCAATTTCACTCAAATCAAGATTTGGGTCAAAGAATAATTGACTTCTTCTTCCATTCAAAGTAACATAAACTTCTGCTCTAATTATTGGATTTGGATTTTCTTTTGTTTTATATTTCTCTTCTAAAAAATGAGCATATTGTAAAATCATATCAGGTTGAAAAGACATTTGTTTTTCTTGATGTCTATTCAAAAACTCACTATTATCTACCATTCCTTCCCTTCCTGTAATCGGATTTTTTACATAAAAAGTACCACTTCCAAATTTTTCCATCACCATAACTCGCCACGAAAAACGATAGCCTTCTTCTTTCCAAAAAAGCGTTTCATTATACGGCTGACTGGCATAAAGCATAAAACGAAAAGGAAACAGAACTTGAAAAGTTAAATAAATAGAAAAAACATAAATCCATTTCTTAGAAATAAATTGAAAATTTTTGAGAGGACTTAAAAGTAAATGAGAAGACTGTTTTTTGTTAGATGAATGAAAAAGGAAATATTTTTTTGATTTATTATTTTTGAATAATTTTGAAATAACAGAACTAATAAAATTCAATACCTTTTCGTGGTATTTCGCTTCAAAGAAAATTAAAGTTAGTGCAATCATAACCACAGGAAAAACACCGATTTGAAATAAATATCCCGTAATAGAATGAAAGCCAACGACTGCCAGATACGCCCAAATACGGGTTTTTTTGTAAAATAAAGCAAAAGGAACTAATAAATCATAGAACATTCCTGTCCAAGAAAAAATATAAGCTATAATTTCATATTGCATCAGAAACCCAAAGAACGGCATATCATAATGAGGAGGAAGCCAAATTTTGAGAGGCATTGCATCAAAAAGCCATTCAGAATTAATTTTAGCTAACCCTGCATAAAAATAAGTAATGGAAAGTTGTAGTTGAAAAATCAGAATCCAAGCACGAGAAACTGAAAGCGAAGGAGAAACTGAAAAAAAATTTTTCAAAGAAGAGAAAAAACCAGCGTTCGATTTTATATTTCTCTTTTTATTCTTTTCACTTTGTTTTTCAAAATTATTTCCAAAAAAAATACAGTCAAGCGAATAAAAACGATGAGCAGGAGCAAAAATGAGTAAGAAAGCCATCAAACTCACAAAATAATAATGATTGAGGTAATAAGTAATATCAATAAGTTGGCAATACGTAAAAGTCAGAAACAATAAAATAGCAGAAAGACGATACAAAAAAGCAAACGCAACGCCCAAACTTGCAAGTAATAAAATGACATGAACAGCATACATTCCATAAGCAGGAAGTGGCTCAACCCATTCAAAACCAAAATACTTAAAATGAAAAACTGGCTGAATATAATGCTTTTCTATCCAACCCAAATACCAAAAACGAAGCGTACTAAAAAAAATAAGCAAACCAAATAAAATTCGGAAACTTACTAGAGCAGCTATTGAAGTGGGAACTAGGAATTTGGAATTAGGAGTTAGGGAATACATAATAAAATATCAATAATTAAAGATTACGAAATATATGTATTACAAATTTAAGAAATTTTGAAATTGAATTTTGTATTTTCTTAAACTCTAAGTTCTATTTTCTAATCTCTAAACATTCAAAAAATTCTTCAAAAGTTCTTCTCCAGCATCTGCACTTTTTTCTGGGTGAAATTGTGCAGCATAAAAATTCTCTTTTTGTAGGGCAGCCGAAAAAGGCAAGATATAATCACAACTTGCAATCGTATCTTTACACAGTTCTGCGTAATACGTGTGTACAAAGTAAAATTGAGGAGGTAAATTATTCTCTTTAACTTTGTTAAACAAATCACTATCAAATAATTCTCCTTTTAAATCTTGTGTTGTATTCCAACCCATGTGAGGAACTTTATCAGCCGAATTAGTTGGTTTAAATTCTTTTACATTTACATCAAAAATCCCTAGTCCTTTTGTATTTCCTTCTTCTGTATGTGAGCAAAGCAGTTGCATTCCAAGACAAATTCCCAAAACGGGCTGTTTTAGCGTTGGAATAAAAGTATCTAATTCTGCATTTTTGAGTTGCTGCATAGCTGATTCTGCATGACCAACTCCTGGAAATATAATTTTGTCAGCCGATTTCAAAATTTCTTTATCAGCACTCACAACGGCTTGAATACCCAAACGCTGCAAAGCAAAATCGACAGAACGAATATTTCCTGCTTTATAATCTATGATTACTATTTTCATATCCTGTTTATAAAACCCTAAGGGTCTCTGAAGACCCTTAGGGTTTAGATGAAATGTATTTTAAACTCCTACACTTCCACTTTTTCCTTTTGATGGATTTGATGGAATTACTCTAATTTTTTGAGTTGATTTATCTGATTTATTTTTTTGTTTTACATCTTGTATTTCTAAAGGTCTAGCTGTTTTGTCTTGTTCTTTTACTAAAGCTAATTTCAAAACTTCTCCAGCTCTTTCTACAAAATGAAATTTCATTCCTTTGATATAATGTTCTTCAATTTCCTCAATGTCTTTCTGATTGCGTTTGCTCATCACAATTTCAGTAATTCCTGCACGCCCAGCAGCCAAGATTTTTTCTTTAATTCCACCCACAGGAAGCACTTTTCCGTGTAGCGTAATTTCGCCAGTCATGGCCAACTGATTTTTGACTCTTCTACGAGAATAAGCCGAAACCATAGCCGTAAGCATCGTAATACCAGCCGAGGGGCCATCTTTTGGAACAGCACCAGCAGGAACGTGAACGTGCAAATCGTATTGGTCAAAAAGTTGATGGTCGATATTCCATTCTTCTGCATTGGCTTTCAAATAAGAAAGTGCTGCACTAACCGATTCTTTCATTACATCGCCAAGTCGTCCAGACAAAGTAATTCGCCCTTTTCCTTTACTCAAACTCGCTTCAATAGACAAGATTTCGCCTCCATATTGTGTCCAAGCTAATCCTGTTGCTACACCTACCGTTTCATTTTCTTCAAAAAGTTCTTTATCAAAAGAGGGTTTTCCTAGTATTCTTTCTACTTCTTTAGGTGTAATTTTCTTTTGATAGTCTTCTTCCATGGCTACCGATTTGGCAACATTTCTACAAAGAGATGCAACTTGTCTTTCCAAACTTCTGACACCTGATTCTCTTGTATAACCTTCTACTACAAAACGCAACGTTTCGGCAGTAAAAGTGATGTCTTTGGCTTGTAATCCGTGATTTTTTCGTTGTTTGGCTATTAAATGACGTTTTGCAATTTCTATTTTTTCCTCAATCGTATAACCAGAAACTTGAATAATTTCCATTCTATCACGAAGCGCAGGTTGAATAGTATCCAAAGAATTTGCCGTAGCAATAAAGAGAACTTTAGATAAATCGTATTCTGTTTCTAAATAATTATCTACAAATGTATCATTTTGTTCTGGGTCTAAAACCTCCAACAAAGCTGAAGAAGGATCACCACGAAAATCACTACTTACTTTATCAATCTCATCCAAAACAAAAACAGGATTTGAAGAACCTGCTTTTTTGATATTTTGCATGATTTTTCCTGGCATTGCACCAATGTAAGTACGACGATGTCCTCTAATTTCAGACTCATCGTGCATTCCACCTAGCGAAATACGCATATATTTTCTACCTAATGCCTTTGCAATAGATTTTCCTAGTGAAGTTTTACCCACCCCCGGAGGTCCATAAAGACATAAAATCGGACTATCTAACGAATTTTTGAGTTTCAGAACAGCCAAGTATTCCAAAATACGTTGCTTTATTTTTTCTAATCCGTAATGCTCTTTATCTAATACTTTTTTTGCATTATTCAAGTCTAAAAGGTCTTTTGTTGTAAACTGCCAAGGCAAATCCAACATAAATTCCAAATAAGAAAGCGAAATCGAATAATCTGGTGCAGCAGGATTCATGCGAGAAAAACGTTCAACTTCTTTCAAGAAAAACTCTTTTGTTTCATCACTCCATTCTTTTTCTGCTGCTCTTATATGCAGTTTATTGATGTCTTTATCATTTTCATCTCCAATTTCGTCTTGTAGTGTTTTGATTTGTTGGCGAAGAAAATATTCTTTTTGCTGCTGGTCTAAATCCGAATTTGTCTTTTCTTTTATATCACTTTTGAGTTCTAAAAGCTGAATTTCACGGTGCATAATCTTCAAAAGCTGCACAGCTCTATCCATTACTTTAGGAAGTTCAAGCAATTTTTGTTTTTCTTTTACTTCTACATTTGTATTTGCAGAAAGAAAATTAATCAAAAAATTAGGGCTTTCAATATTTTCTAAGGCAATTTGAGCCTCTGGTGGAATATCCGAACTCAAATGCAAAATTTTAAAAGCAGCTTCTTTTATCGATTCTATAAGAGCTTCTTTTTTGCGTCCGTCGTTTTTCTTTGTTGATTTCGAATCATCTAAAGACAAATCAGTCAGATAATTTACTTTTCCAATCAAAAATGGTTCTTCTTGTGTAAGCTCATGAAGTTCAAAACGTTGCTTTCCCTGTACGATAATAGTCGTATTTCCGTCAGGCATCACAATTTTTTTGACTATTTTGGCAAGTGTTCCTATAAAATGCAAATCTGATTTTTGTGGCTCATCTTCTCCTAAATTTTTTTGAGAAACTACACCAATATACGCTTCATCTTTATACGCTTTTTTTATCAAACGTAAAGATTTTTCACGCCCTACGGTAATAGGCATAATAATTCCAGGGAACAAAACCGTATTTCGCACAGGCAAAATCGACAGTTCTTCGGGCAAATCATCTTCGATAAGATTAGCAGCATTTTCTAGCTCTTCCAAATCTATTTGGGGAATATCGTCTTCTGTAAAAGGCACTTTTATATTTTTCAAAAAATGTATGTAAATTTAATGTATTGGAATATCAAAATTATAAAGAATAGATAACTATAACAACAAAAAAATGTCAGATTGTCAGTATTATCTACACTTTTAATGACTACAAACTGAATACGAAATTGTTATAAATTAAAAAATCCATCCTTATGGCTATAAGAACAATCAAAAACAGTCAAAACTGGTTCCGTTTATAAGTCTTTTGCAAGTCATGTACCAAGCCTAATTTTGTTTTTTTTAATGGAAAATTAGGGCAAAATGGCAGATTTAGGAACAGTTACGAATTAAGTAGTTAGACAAAATAACAACGACTTGAACTGATTGGTAAATGATTTTATGATCTATATGATAATTACAGGATAATACAATGAAAATTAAATTACTATTAAAAAATAATTAATATTACTTGTATTTAGCTTCGCTGAATTTCAGTTGTATTTATCTTGTATTTTATCAAATAAATCATTCGCTAATCATGTTATATAAAATTAAATTCTCTTAGCAATTCGAAGTTTTGCACTTCTTGCTCTAGGATTTTTTTCGATTTCTTCTTTTGATGCCGTAATTGGTTTTCTGTTCACAGCTTCAAAAGGCTTTATGATATTTCCATAAAAATCCTTTTCTATTTCGCCCTGAAATTTACCCATCTGAATAATTTTTTTCAGAGGTCGGTCTTCCAAAGAATGGTACGACATAGCTACCAAACGTCCATCAGTTTTCAAAACTTCGGCACATTGCAGGAGCATATCTTCTAGCGATTCCATTTCTTGATTGACTTCAATACGCAAGGCTTGAAAGGCTTGAGCATAATATTTAAATTCCTGTCTTTTGGGTGCAAGACGTTCTAAAATCGTCTTTAATTCGGTTGTCGTTTCGATGGTTTTATTGATTCTTGAAGCAACAACTGTTTTGGCGAGTGTTTTGGCATTTTTTATTTCGCCATAAATTCCGAAAAGTTTGTATAACTCAGCTTCTCCATATTCATTCAAAATATCTTTTGCCGTTTGGCTCATCGAAGTATCCATTCTCATATCCAAATCAGCCTCAAAACGAGTAGAAAACCCTCTTTTTGGTTCGTCTATTTGATGCGAAGAAATTCCTAAATCTGCCAAAATCCCATCTACTTTTTCAACTTTGTACATTCGTAGATATTTAGCCAAATATCTAAAATTAGCTTTCAAAAATATAAATTTTGAAGGATTTTGAAGCGTATTTGCTGTTTTGGCTAATTCTTGTGCCTGTTTTTGAGCGTCTGTATCTTGGTCAAAAGCATAGAGTTTTCCTGTGGTTAGTTTTTCTAAAATTGCTCGGCTATGTCCACCTCCTCCAAAAGTAAGGTCGACATAAATTCCGTTTTCTTTTATATCCAATGCTTCGATACATTCAGAAAGCATTACAGGATTGTGATAAGTAGATTCCATTTTTCGGATTAAATAAGTTTTGGTTTTTTAATAATTACCTTAAATTCTTCGGCTTCTTTGTCATTGATAAAATCAATATCTGGATAAATTTGTAGACATCGTACAATTCCACTTCCTATTCCTTTATAATTCAATAAATCCATAGCAAAAGAATCCAAAACTGGATTTCGTTTTTTACGTATTCCTCTTTTTATTTTTTACATCTTGTTTGAACTGAACAAAACTTGTTTCTCCTTGACTTATAAGTTCTATTATTTCTTTATTTTTCATTTCTTTCTCTATTTTTCCTTATTTTTTTAAAAATCCTTATACTAAAAAATAACTATTTTGTTTTGTGTATAAATCGCAAACTAAAGTTTACGTTACACTATTTCTCACTCTAAAGAGTAAGCTACATTTAACTTGTAGAGATTATTTTTCTTGTAACTGTTTTATTTTCAATACTTTACAAGTCTTTTGTTTT
>PFKD01000246.1 GCA_002784125.1 Flexibacter sp. CG_4_10_14_3_um_filter_32_15 | reverse complement strand
CCAAAAGGCTTATTTTGTCCAAGTCAGACCTAAAGGTACAGACTTGAACAAAATACAAGATGGCATTTGTCGCTAAAAAGTCGGAAGACTCAACTTTTTTGTGTTATTTCAAATCAATTATTTTTCAAATAAAATGAAAGTTACTGAACTAAGAAAAAAACTAGCTGAACTTAAAAAAGATGAAATCATCAAATTAGCTGTTGAGTTTTACAAACTTGTTCCGAAGAGCAAAAAAGAAGATAATAATCTTGATAATTTAATTGAAAATCCGAACCAACCAAAACCTACAAAACAAAAAAATACGCCTTTAAATTGGGAAGAATTAGAAAAGGAAATTAATCTTTTTATTACCCATGCAAAGGAGCAATATTATGTCTATCCCAACAAAATAGTTTCTAAAAAGGAACGTAGTACATGGAGATTTAAAGTGAAAAATTGGTACAAAATACTTATTAATCCCAAACAAAAAGACGTAAAACCAGAGCTACAAATACGACTTCTTACTAATTTATACGAGTTATTATGTGAAGCTTGTGATTATGTGTATTTTTCTGGTGATAATCCTTTTCAATCTATACAAGTAGAACAAACTGTATTTTTTAAGGCATTGATAGTACTTATCCAAGAGAAGATAGGAAAAACAGAATCTGTAAATAAGGGAATTGAACTCATCATTAATAATCCAATAGATAGAAATACATTAGAAACATATTTAGCTACTGAATTAATTTCAACTCTGCAAATTCCAGATTTGAAACAAGCAGGAATTGATAAAGTAAAAAGTATGTTGGAAAAACGAATTGAAAAACTTCATTTATATCAAAAAGAACTGAAAGAGAAAAGAAGCAAAACTAAAAAAGTGAGTCATTCTTTTACGTATGATAGTTTAGAATATAAAATGAAGAGCAAAATCAATGATTTGACACTAATAGGATTAATGTTTTATGAGAGTTTGTATAGAATAAAAGACGGAATCACTTTTTATAATGCTAACTATCTTGATACAGATGAAATAAAGCTATATGTATTAGTTCGTGAAATTTTTAGAGATGAATACAGAAATGAAATAAAAAACGAGATAGAAACAGCTATAAAAAATGGAACTGAACCACGAAAAGGATTACTAAATACATTGAAAATTATCAATGATGGCGAAAAACTACCTAGATGGCTATCTAACTAAAAAAAACAGCTTGTAGCATTAATAAAAATACTACAAGCTGTTTTCTTTATCCCTCAATCTTATCTTTATATTTATTGTATAAGAATGAAATGATAACAAGAAGCGTTCCTAGAGAAACAAAAACAATCGTTTTCGAAATCGTGGATAGGGCTGCAATATCATAGAGAAAGAGTTTGGCAAACGTAATTCCGAACCAAACCAAACCACCAATACGCAAGTATTTTTTCTTTTTCCAAATTCCCAAAACAACCACAAAAAGCGAATACGCTCCCCACAAAATACTCAAACCAAGTTTGTATGTATCTGCATTACTTGTTAGGCTCAAAATATGAATAAGTTCGGCACTAAGTAGCCACAAAACAGAAACATGAAGGATAAAATCGAAGAAAGGAATAAAATCAAATTTCAAGAAATCTCGTTTTGCAAGTTTGAAAAGTGTAACTAAAAGACCAGCCACAAGCGCAAAAGAAATATAACGAATCAATAAATTAGAAATTCCTACTTCATAATATTTACCTAAATTCTGTGAAATATAACTTTCTCTAAGTTCGCTAAGTTCATACAATCCTGCACTCATAAAAATAAAGAGAACAAGAGCAGAAGCCAAATAATAGAGAATAACTGGCATCTGAACGTTTACTTTTTTGATGCAATAAAAACCTAATCCAATAAAGAAGAGAAGCGTATAATTGAGAAGCCAAACAACTTGATAATGGCTCAAATCAGAATCATAAAATGTTTCTATATAATCATATTCTCCCATTACTTCAATTTTTGAAAGCGAATAAAGTTGATTGAAATAAGTAGAAATTTCAACACATAAAGGCAAATACAACGCAAAAAGCAGAGTTATGGTAATCACAACCGTTATAAAACTCAAAAAACTACTTGCTTTTTCTTCTAAAGCAGAAATGTATTTATCACTTTTATTCAGAACATCAATAAAGAAAAATGAAGCTGCAAAAATAACCGAAGTCAGAAAAATTACATTGAAAATTGGTAACACTTCATTTATAATAGTTTTTCCAGTTTCATAATCATACGTTCCTGTTGAAGCATATATTGCCAAACTCCAATCTTGAAGGATACTAAAAGAAGCCAAAACCATCAAAGGAAAAGAAAGGGATTCGTAAACCCCAACTTTTTTGGTTCTTCCAATCCAAAACAGCAGCGCAACCTGTAACGACCAAATCAAAGTTACCCAGTTTCCATCCAGTTGAACAGGAACAGCAATCGTAATAAAAACCAAAACTAACCCAGAAGCGAGGTAGAATAAATTTCTATCAGCTAATTTATTTTTATATAAAATTACACTTACTCCAAAATGAATAATTGCTTGTCCGAGTGTAAATAATCCTACCAAATTCTCTGTCTGAACGTTTGTAGCAAGTGTCGCAAAACCAATTCCATAAAAAATAAATGAATTGATGAGCATCAAAATAACATCTCCAGCATTGAAAATTTCCTTTTTCTTAATTTTGTACGCCAAAAATGAAATGTAAAAAATAAGGAAGAAAAGCGTAGAGAAAATTAAAGTCAAGCTAAAATGTTCTTCTTGATTGTATTTTGCACCATACCAAGCCAAAACGACGAGCCAAGTGAGCGAAAAAGCATTTATATAAAGCCATTTCCAGTATTTTTTGATAGAAATAGCTAAAATTCCTAAGTTGATAATTGCCATATAAATAAACAAAACCATCACTTTTCCAGAGCCATCACTAAGCAAAAACGGAACAGCATACGCCCCCACAAGTCCGATATGAGCAATAATTTGTCTGTCATAATTGAGGGAAGCTACCACCGTAAAGACCGTAAAAGCGACCATCAGACCAAAAGCCATTTCTTTGGGAAACAATCCATAAAAATCATACCCCATAAAAGTAACAAAATAGAAAATTGCCATTGCACCACTCAAAAGACCAGCACTAAACTTCTCATATTTTGTCTTCAAACGAATAGCAAAACCTAAAAGACCAGCACCCACAAAATACCCTAAAATGATTCTTGTAAGAGGACTAATCATGTCGTTATCGATGGCATATTTTACACCAATACCAACACCCAAAACAATAATCAAAACACCGACTATATAAATTACATTCTCACCAATGAATTTTTCAATACTTGATTTTTTGTAACTTTTTGGAGTTTGAGTCTGTCTTTGTTCTTCAAAAACAGGTTTATTTCTTCGTATAGGTTCTTGTTTTTCCTGTGCTTTTTCGTTTTCAGATTCTGAAGGAAAATCAGAGGGAATATCTCTAAAAATTGGTTTTTGTCTTAAAATCGGTTCTTCTTCTCTTGATTCTTTCGTTGTGTCTTTTTCAAAAGAAGTTTCAGTTTGTAATCCTTCAATTTGTACACGCAGTTTTTTTATTTCTCTATCAAAAACGGTTTGTTTTGATTCTACAATGTATAGCTTTCGAAAGAGTTCATTTATTTGTTGCTTTTTGTCCATAAGTAAAGTAGGTAGTTTGGTAATTCCTTATTTTAGAAAAATACGCATTTTTTTTGAATATTTTACAGTTATTCACTTTACTTGTTACGAAAAACGCAAAGTAAAAGACAAAGTAGTTTTTAGCAAAACTGACTTTCAAAACACACAGATTAGAAATAAAAAATGCTATCATTACAAAATAGTAACGATAGCATTTTTTAAAACTGACTTTTTATTTTTCAATAAATAGCTAATTTTAGTTTCTTTCTGACTTCTAAAATCTAACTTCTAAACTGGTTCGTGAGTATCAATTAATTCCAAAGCCTTATCGACCATATTTGCAGAACCCACATAATACGTAGTTCGTTGATGTAAAGATTCGGGTTCAATATCCATAATGCGTGTACGTCCATCGTATGCTTTTCCACCTGCTTGTTCGGCAATAAAAGCCAAGGGATTACATTCATACAACAATCTCAATTTTCCTTTTGGTGTTTTTTGTGTACTTGGATAGATAAAAATTCCACCTTTAAGCATATTTCTATGAAAATCTGCCACCAAAGAACCAATATAACGAGCTTTGTATTCATTTTCTTTACAGAAATCAATGTATTTTTTTACACCTTCTGTAAAACCTAAAAATCCACCTTCATTACAAGAATAGGTTTTGCTATCTGCTACAATTTGCAAATTAGTATGAGTAAGCAAAAAGTCGTCTCCTTTTGGGTCATACGTAAAAATATGAACACCATTTCCTGTTGTGAAAACGAGTGCCGTAGCCGTTCCATACAAAACATAACCTCCAATAAGCTGTTCCGTTCCTTTTTGCAAAACGTCTTCTACTTTTGGCTTTGTTCCTTTTGGAGATTTACGCTTGAAAACTGAAAAAATAGTTCCAATCGAAACATTTACATCAATATTTGAAGAACCATCTAAAGGGTCCATTGCCACGACATATTCAGCGTCGTTGTTGTCCATCAAAACAATTTCTTCTTCTTCTTCTGAACCTACCACACAAACCAAATTACTTTCTCTAAAAGTGGTTACAAAAAGTGTATTGGCAAGTACATCTAGTTTTTGCTGTTCTTCGCCTTGCACGTTGCTAGAACCTGCCGTTCCGTACAAATCCGTAATGGCAGCACGAGAAACATGGCTATGAACCGTTTTGGCTGTACGAGCAATAGAATGTAATAAATGGTCTAATTCAGAAAGAGGTGCAGGAAGGTTTGCTTCGTTATCTTTCAAAAATTGGCGTAATGTTGTTTTTTGACTCATATCTGTTTTGTGGAAGTTTTAGGTAGCTGACACTTTCCAAGTGTCAGAAATACAGTAGTTTATCGACAGTTGAAAACTGTCGGCTACTTATGATTTAAACTATTTTTGTGGATTAATCAGCAAAGTAGCAGCTCTAATAAAAATGAGCAGCTAATTCAACATGAGTGTCATTTTAAAAAAGGCAAATAATTACCAAATTTTATTCTGTGCAATGCTCGTTTTTTCCATAGAATAGGGTTTGCAAACCCCTATTCTATGGAAAAAACAAACTATTATTTTGTCAAAAATAAGCTCATACACAAAATTTAAAAAATGACACTCATATTGCTAATTAATATTATTTTATAAAACAAAATTAGCCATTTCTAAAGGTTTTGCAATCCTACTTATAAGATTTTCTACAATTACTTTGCAACATTTTTAAGTTTTTTTACGAATAGGGTAATAAAGAAAGCGATAAAGATTTGTATAAATGTATTTTGGAAAATGCGCCCAACGCAAAAACGAACGATGAAGAAGGTTATAAAGGAGAATTTATTCGTCTTGTCAAAACGGCTGAATCGTTGAAGAAGTAATTTTTAATTCTAATTTCCAATTCAATAGTGAGTCTGTTTCTCCAACTACAACAAAATTATTCTTTTCAAGCACTTTACAAGAAGCTAAATTTAATTTTTCTGTCGAAGCAAGAATAGATTTTACTTTGGGCTGTGTCTTTGTCCATTCGATAATTCCTTTTACAATTTCGGTCATAAATCCTTTGTTTTGGAACTCCTCATACGTTTCGTACCCAATTTCTATTTCTCCTTTCTTATTTGGTTCGCCTACGATAGATAAATCGCCTACTATTTTATTTTCAGCGATTGAAATGGCAGTCCAAAGTGTTGAATACAAATAATTTTTACTTTTATTGGCTACACTTGGAAGAATGGTTTGTTCAAAAGTCTCTCTCAATTCTGGCGATATTGTTCTTGAATTTGGCTTCAAGTTGAGTTCTTCTTCCAATGAATTATTGCAATTTATATACTTTATCAACTGATTATAGGTCAGTGGTTTTAAAATAAGTCGTTGAGTGGTTATCATTTGTTTTTTTATGAAGCTTTGTTCTATTTTTGTTCTATTTTTTTGGTGATTTAAAAAAGTCTTACAAAGATAGGGTGTATAGATTAAAAAAAATAGGCTGGTTTAAACTTACACACTTTATGAAACAGAGTTTTTTTGC
This sequence comes from Flexibacter sp. CG_4_10_14_3_um_filter_32_15, assembly GCA_002784125.1. Classification (GTDB taxonomy): domain Bacteria; phylum Bacteroidota; class Bacteroidia; order Cytophagales; family Bernardetiaceae; genus Bernardetia. The sequence goes on along the minus strand of PFKD01000246.1, from coordinate 6,353 downwards.
GTGAATAAACTTCCTTTTTACTGATTGACTTCGTAAGTAAGACCTTGAAATTTCTTTTCAAATTTATCAATAAGTTTATAGATATTATTTTTATCCCAATTTCTTGCAACAAAATAACTTTTCCCCTCAAAAATTAATTCAGGTTCATTGGTAGTCTTATATTTGCGATATTTTATTTCTGTTTCTGTAAAATCTTTCTTTTCCTTTAGCAAATCAAAACTACAACTTTTATCTTTCTTTAAATATTTAATACTAGTTTCATCAATCAATCCTTTTTGTTCAAGTAATTTTATCGTTTGAAGTCCAATGTCAGATTTTTTGATACCTGTTACAAAACTTTCTCCTTTGTATTTTATATTTAATTTGCTTCTGTCTCTATCACTTGATAAATTGTCTAAAGCATCTTTTATGCTATCTCTTGTTTCTTTTTCTTGTTCTGGGTCAGAACTTATAGCATACAGAGAAGCTAAAATTAATTTTTGATTTTTATCCCAAAAACTTGAGAGTAATTTTCTTTCTTCATTTCCAAGTGCCATAATTAATTCTTTCTTATGTCCGTCCACCTCTACATCGATAGCAGGTTGACTTAATGATTGTAAATATTCTTTTAATATGTTTTTTGTTCTGATTGATATATTTTGATTTAACGCAGGTTCTATTAAATAATCAACAATAGATTGATAATTTATTTGGATAAATTCCTTACAATTACATTCAGGCTGAGTCAATTCAATTAATTCAAGAGTTGAAATAGGTGTTAAGTAAACGTATAATATGATATTATTTTCTGATTCAAATGAATTAAAATAATTATAATATTTATTGGTTTGGTCATTGTTTTCTTTACTCTCAACTTTATTTTCAATAATTAATTTTATGCTTTTCTCTTTTTTGTCAATGAGTAAATTCAATTCTACATAAATATCAAGTCGTCCTACATTTTTTATATGATACTCTGGTTGAATAGCCAAATTTTCTACTATATAATCTTCTGTAACGAAAAAGTTATACAAATCAGAATATTCACTTTTGTGTTTATCATTGCTAAACTTCAAAATTATATCTAGAAATTTTTTTATCGGAAAATCTCCTAAATTATGGCTTTCTTTATTTCCTAATAACCAAGCTAAAAAATTACTATGACTAATTTCTCGCCTACTAATTCCCAATATTTCTGAAAAAGATTTTGAGTGATAAAATTTTTCTAATTTCTGAAAGTCAATATCATTTTTAAACTTTATTATTTCATCTCTTATTTTATCTAAGGTGTAATCTTCCATTTCAAGTATAATTAAATGATATAAGTAGTTAGATAGAAATAATAATGTATTTAAGTTTTAATAAGGCTACATAAAGTTATTTGATAATGTAGTTAGCTGTGGTGATTCGTAAAATCTATAAAATCCGTGTTCCAATTATCTGTTACATTAATTATGTCTTATTACTTAATTCAAAACAAATAAAACATTTTTATTTTAAATAGCCTAAAAAACCCACCAAATTTCCAAAAAAGCAAATTCAGTAGGTTTTACGTAATTCTTAATTAAACAGTTTTTTACTCAGCCAGTTCAGCATCAACTGTTTTTATAAAATGGCTCATAAACTCTTCAATATTCATCGAACCCAAATCACCTTCACCTTTCTTACGAACTGAAACGGTATTTGATTCGACTTCTTTTTCGCCTACTAAAAGCATATAAGGAGTTTTTCCGACTTCTGCATCACGAATTTTACGACCAATTTTCTCGTTGCGCTCATCTACACTACCACGAATATCATTCTGACGTAGTTTTTGTATAATTTCTTTTGCATAATCATTGAAACGCTCCGAAATTGGCAAGACAACAAGCTGGTCAGGAGAAAGCCAAAGAGGGAAATTTCCTGCTGTGCTTTCAATCAGAATAGCTACAAAACGCTCAATCGAACCAAAAGGCGCACGATGAATCATAACTGGACGGTGTGGCTTATTATCCGAACCAATATATTCCAATTCAAAACGCTCTGGAAGGTTATAATCTACTTGAATTGTTCCTAATTGCCATTTTCTACCGATTGCATCACGCACCATAAAGTCTAGTTTTGGTCCATAAAATGCAGCTTCTCCGTATTCAATGACTGTATTTAAGCCTTTTTCATCGGCAGCTTCTTTGATTTGACGTTCTGCCAAATCCCAATTTTCATCAGAACCTACATATTTAGTTTTATTATTTGGGTCACGAAGTGAAACCTGTGCCGAATAATCTGTAAAACCGAATACTTTAAATACATAAAGCACCAAATCAATAACGCTTTTAAATTCGTCTTTTACTTGGTTTGGCATACAGAAAATATGCGCATCATCTTGCGTAAATCCACGTACACGAGTAAGTCCGTGCAGCTCTCCACTCTGCTCATAACGATAAACTGTTCCAAATTCTGCCAAACGCAACGGCAAATCACGGTACGAACGTGGTTTTGTCTTATAGATTTCACAGTGATGAGGACAGTTCATTGGTTTCAAGAAAAATTCCTCGCCTTCTGTTGGTGTTTTGATAGGTTGAAACGCATCTGCACCATATTTTTCGTAGTGTCCAGAAGTGATATAGAGGTTTTTGTGTCCAATATGAGGCGTAACAACTGGATCGTAGCCACGTTTGATTTGCTCCTTTCTCAAAAACTGCTCTAAACGCTCTCTAAGCATTGTACCTTTAGGCAACCACAAAGGAAGACCCAAACCAACACGTTCGGAAAAAGTAAAAAGTTCTAATTCTTTTCCTAATTTACGGTGGTCTCGTTTTTTGGCTTCCTCTACTTGCGTTAAATATTCTTTTAATTCTTTCTCTTTTGGAAATGTAATTCCATAAATACGTGTGAGCTGCTGACGGTTTTCATCGCCACGCCAGTATGCACCTGCTACATTCAAAAGTTTGACTGCTTTTATTGAACTTGTGTTTGGAATGTGAGGGCCACGACACAAATCTGTAAAATTTCCCTGTGTATAAAAAGTGATTTTGCCATCTTCTAAGGCTTCAATCATCTCTAATTTATAGGGATCTGCTTTTTCTGTGAAATATGCCAATGCATCAGCTTTCGAAATTTCTTTTCTAACAAATTCATTTTTTTGTTTGGCAAGTTCTTTCATTTTCTTTTCGATTTTTGGCAAATCGTCAGAAGAAAAAGTTTTTTCGCCAAAATCAACGTCGTAATAAAAACCGTTTTCGATAGGAGGCCCAATAGCAAATTTTACATTTTCGTAAAGGGCTTCTAAGGCTTCGGCTAAAAGGTGGGCAGAAGAATGCCAAAAAGCCATTTTTCCGTTGTCATCGTTCCACGTAAGGAGTTTTAAAGCTGTATTTTCTGGTAAAGGACGTGTAGAATCCCACACTTGTCCATTTACTTCGGCAGCCAACACATTACGTGCAAGCCCTTCACTAATACTTTTTGCTACATCAAAAGCAGTTATGCCTTGTGGATATGTTCTGATACTTCCGTCTGGAAGAGTTACATTAATTTTGCTCATAAAGATGGGTTAGTTATCGCTTACAAATGCAACAACCTGTTTTTTTGAGAGGGTTAGAAATAAATCAAAGCTACAATTCCTTGATTTTTTTAGTAATGAACTACAAATATCTAAAAATAAATGTAGAATGATAGAATTATTTTTCTAATGAATCAGTAACTTCTTTAACCTAGCTCAAAAATCAATAAATCTCGCCCTTCTACTGCAAAAGAAGGTACATGTTTTTTGACTTTAAAACCTTGTTATTCAAAAAGTGAGATAAGTTTCTTTACCCTTGTTGGTGTTTTAGCGAAGCGACACCAACAAGAAATCAGCAATTCCCAATGTAACACGATTTTGATTTAAAATCGAAAGTTTAGTCGTTTTTCAGCTAAAAAAATCAACATTTAAGAGAGTTTAAAGCCCTTGTTTCACATTATTAAGCCCTAAAAAGACGTTTTATTGCTAATTTAATTTACATTGGGAATTGCTGACAAGAAATAACCAATCCCTACTTCAATTTATCCTCCAAACGCCTTCTTTTGGCTGCATTCATCAAATGCCCTTCGCTCTCAAGTAGTCTTTTGATTTCTTTTTTACTCATTGCTTGTTGCGTTTCGACGGTTTCTTTGGCTCTTTTTTTAGAGGCTCGTCGCAACTTATCTCTATGTTGAGCAAGAAGTTTGTTTTTTTCTAATCGCTCTTGTCTTTCTTTTTGTGAGATTTGTTTTTTGAGTTTGTAGGCTTCTAATTTTTGTTTTCGTTCTTCCTCTTTTTGCTGTTTGGCTTTTTCTTTTTCCTCTTCCAAACGCCTACGCAGATACGGATTTTGTTCTAATTCTATTTCCAAAACACACTTTAAAGCCTCCTTGATTGCTTTTTTACGTGAATAGACCTTATTTTTACTGGTCGCCTCTGCCAAAACCTGCGTAGGAGTTGCTACTTTTGTTTGATACAAATCATTTTCTTTTTCTACTTTAACAGTTAATTTTTGTTCTAAAACTTGTTTTGTTTTGTAACGCAGTTGGGAAAGTATCGTATTGAATAGCCGAAGGAAAAAGATGTTGATTAGGCGTAATAATTTCGCTTCCAATAAAATGATAGAGTTGTTTTTTATCAGTGTGTTTCAAGACAAAACCAAAAAGTGCATACGTAAAAATATGCTTGTGTTGTTGGCTATCAAAATTATCTCCTGCACGAATTACGGTAGCTAACTCATAATCGTCGAATAGCTGCTCTAAAATAGCATTTTTGAATAAATTACCCAAAAAATGCTGAATTTGTGTTCCTGTTCCACTTATCCAATCAAAAAGATACTTTGCCACCTCCCCTTTAAAACCATACTGTCCCAAAAAAATATAGCGACTTCCAATAGAAGCATTTTTATCTGCTGCATCTGCATAAAAAGAAGAATGCGTAAGAGCTTTTTGAAGTTCGGTAGCAGAACCCTTTAGCCAAAAACGACGAAGTAGTTTTTCTAAATGGAAAGAAGCAGACATAAAAAAGGGTAAATAAGAAACAATTACGAACTGAAAGACGACGAAGTCAATTACGAATTAAAAATTACGAAAGCAGCGAAACTAAATAGTAGGGTACAGTATTTAACTGGTAACTGTTTACTGATAACTGAAAAGAGCGAGAGATGGGAATCGAACCCACACTAGAAGATTGGAGTCTTCGCTTCAAGATCTGAAGTCTTGCGTGCTACCATTACACTACCCTCGCTTGTACTTGACTTGCACAGGCAGACGGACTCGAACCATTACAGAGGGGTTGGAGCCCCCTGTATAGCCCCGAAAGCTATTGTACTAACCCTTACACTATGCCTGTATATATTTTCAATAGCTGAAAATAACAAACTTGTTTTACTTTTGCAAAATTTATCAGCTATTATTTATTGATAAATTTGATAAGAATATATTAACTAACCTCAAAACACATCTAAAAACCCTTATTCTACCCTTCAAATACCCTTGTTTTTATTACAGCGACACCAATAAGAAAGCAATTAAAGTAATTGCAAACCTTGTTTTGTGTACGAATCAAATTTAGTATCGTAAGCGATAAGAGGGATATTTTTACTTATAGATTGTGAAATTATCAACCTATCAAAAGGGTCGCCATGATGAAAAGGGAGAGTTTTCAGAACAGATAAGTCAGCAAAATCAAAATTTTGTATAGTAAAATTATGATTTATCAAAAATGACTCTAATTCAGAAAAAGGAATTGAAAGCTCTAGTTTTCCCAAACTTGTTTTGATTGCTATTTCCCACAAACAAACACTACTCACAAAAGGCTGATTAATTGCTTCATTTATAATTTTGGTGTGTTTGGAATTCAAACGTTTGTTGTTTTCTAAATACCAAATCAAAACGTGTGTATCTATAAAAAAATTCATGGCATATATTCTTTAAAATCATCTAAAGGCTCATCAAAATCATCTGAAATATATGTAAATATCCCTTTTCCACAACCTGCATAACGTTTATTTTCTTTAGATAAAGAAGGTTGTGTTTGAGTTAATAATTTATCTATTTGAGAAAGGATTTGTATATCAGTCAGATTGATGATTTTGTTTATAAGTTCGTATTTTAATTCTTTTGTATTCATAATCAATTTTGTTTTTTTATTAATATACGTAGAATTTTGAAAATTTGTTTTTGCTTAATTTAGACAGTCAAAATACACAAAATCAGTTTATAAAAAAAACGCAATTCCTCAAAATAAATTGAAAAATTGCATTTTTTACCCTTGCTGGTGTTTTAGCGTAGCGACACCAACAAGAGACAATCTTACTTTTTAAATTTATCTAGCATTTCATTCATATAATTTATTTGTTCGTCGGTCAATTCATCATTATCTATATCTGTATCTA
>PFKD01000435.1 GCA_002784125.1 Flexibacter sp. CG_4_10_14_3_um_filter_32_15 | reverse complement strand
AGCAAACTATTATTTTGTCAAAAATTGGTCAATTTACAAAATTTGAAAAATGTCACTCATATTAGTATTGAATCCTAAAATGACTTTAGAGAAGTTTTGGCAAAAAAAATGCTTGGCTGTGTGGGAAGAGGACTAATTTTATTGGTTCTTTCGATAATTTAGGAATAGAAATTAATTAAAGTGCTATTATAAATTTATAAAGCCTTAGTTTACAAAGTGTTACATTCGTAATTGTTCCCAACTGGTAACTGATTACTTTTTAATCATAACTGATTTACTGGGTTTGGTCTGTCCTTCTACCACAATTACAAATTCTCCTTTTATTGTTCCTTCATTAGAAAAATAAGTTATTATTTCTTCTAATGTTCCGTTTTTGGTTTCTTCATAAACTTTTGTAAGTTCACGAGAAACGGAGGCATTTCTATCATTTCCACACACTTCGGCTAATTGTGTAAGTGTTTTTATTAATCTATGAGGAGATTCGTATAAAATAAAAGTTCGTTTTTCTTCTGCTAGAGCATCTAAATGGGTTTTTCTGCCCTTTTTAGGAGGTAAAAATCCCTCAAAACAAAAACGCTCACTTGGCAATCCTGATTTTACAAGAGCAGGAACAAAAGCTGTCGCACCAGTCAAACATTCTATATTTAAGTTTGCTTTTAGAGCTTCACGAACTAGCAAAAATCCAGGGTCAGAAATAGCAGGCGTTCCAGCGTCAGAAACAAGCGCAAAAACACTTCCTTGCTGCATTTGTTCTATCCATTTCTGAACGGTATGATGTTCATTATGAGCGTGATAGCTTTGTAAAGGCTGTTTTATTTCATAATGTTTTAACAAAACACCTGTCTTGCGTGTATCTTCTGCTAAGATTAAATCTACTTTTTTGAGCGTTTCTAAGGCTCGGAGCGTAATATCTGCCAAATTTCCGATGGGTGTCGGAACAAGATAAAGCGAAGTCTGATTTTCTATATTTTTTTCTGTATTTTCCATATCACAAAGGTAGAAATAAAGTTAGAAGTACGAATGATAGAATGTAGAAATCAACTAAAAAACTCTACTCATTTTATAAGAAACTAAAGGTCTGTAGAGTAAATAACCAATCCTTTTTCTTAAAACACCTATTTAAGTTCAAAAAAATAAAGAGAAATGATTAAAATTACCTAATTTTGATGCTTATCTAATAAATAAAATTTTATTTAGTTTCCATTTAGTTTCTCGTTCTATTTTCAAAGAAAAATCAAATTATGAAACTACCTTTACTTCGTTTGTCTTTTTTTTCTAATTTTTTCGTTTTAGTCCTTATTCTATTTATGTCTAGTTCTTGTTCTTCTAAAGAAGTTGTTGATTTGATTGTTCATAATGCTAAAGTTTATACTGTTGATACCGATTTTTCTATTCAAGAAGCCTTTGCTATTCGTGATGGAAAGTTTGTAGAAATAGGAAAAAGTAATGCTATTTTAGCAAAATATACAAGTGCAAGGGTTGTCGATGCTCAGAAAAAATATATTCTACCCGGTATTATTGATGCACACGCTCATTTGTATTGGCTCGGACAAAAACTAGAAGAAGCCGATGTAAGCAAAGCAAAGTCTTTTTCAGAAGTCATTACCATTTTACAACAATACAGAGAAGCAAATCCAGATAAAAAATGGATAAAAGGCTATGGTTGGAATCAAAATAATTGGAATCCTGCCACTCTTCCTACAAAAGAATTATTAGATGAAGCCTTTCCAGATGTTCCTGTTTTTCTAAAAAGAATAGACGAACATGTTGCTTTAGTCAATCAAAAAGCCTTATCAGAAGCTCGTATCAATCAATATTCTAAAATGCCAAAAGGTGGAACTTTAGGAGTTTATGAAAATGAAGGCGAAAAAGGAAAGCTCAATAAAGAAAAAGGCTTAAAAGGTTTAAACGGACTTTTATACGAAACTGCCATCAATCTAGCTACTGAAAAAATGCCTCCATTGACAGAGGAAGAGATGAAAAGAGCCTTTCAAGGAGCTGAAAAAGTTTGTTTTCAGAATGGTGTAACTTCGGTAGGAGATGCGCTAATGGATAAAACTATGTTTGAGCTTTTGGATAGTATGCACCGTGAAGAGTCTTTAAAATTGCGTGTTTATGCGATGATTAACCCAACAGAAGAAAATCAAGACTACTTTTTAGAAAAAGGAACTATCAAAACGGAGCGTTTGCATGCAGGCGCTTTAAAACTTTTTGCTGACGGAACATTGGGTTCGTATGGTGCTGCGATGTTAGAAGCCTATTCAGATAGTGCATCGATGTATGGTGCAATGTGGAGAAGTACGGATGAATACAGACAATTAATTAAGAAATTTGCTGATAAAGGGTTTCAAGTCAATACGCATTGTATTGGAGATTCTGCAAATCGTATATTTTTAGATTTGTATAGCGAATTTTTGGGAACAGAAGAAAACAAAAACAAAGATTTGCGTTGGCGCATCGAACATGCTCAAGTCGTTCATTCCAATGATTTAGAGAAATTCAAGAAATTCAAAATTATTCCTTCTGTGCAGCCTACACACGCTATTTCGGATATGCCTTGGGTAGAAACTCGTTTGGGAAGAGTTCGTATGGGACATGCATATGCGTATCGTGAACTCTACGAACAAAATAATATAATTGCCTTTGGAACAGATTTTCCGATAGAATCTGTTAATCCGTTTGGTACTTTTCATGCAGCCGTTGCAAGACAAGATGGTTTGGGAAATCCAAAAGACGGTTTTCAAATGGAAAATGCTGTTACTCGTGAAGTGGCATTGAAAGCCATGACAATTTGGGCTGCTTATGCAGCTTTTGAGGAAAAAGAAAAGGGAAGTATAGAAGCTGGAAAGTTTGCTGATTTTATTCTTATCGATACTGATATTATGAAAACAGATAATCGAATTTTGAGAAATACACACGTTTTGCAAACCTACGTAAATGGCCAAATGGTTTATATTAGTGAGTTTTAAGTTTTTGAAAATATACTATTTTTTTAGCTAATCTGTTGATTATCAAGTGTATAATTAGTTTTCTGCCGTTGTTGGTGTTTTAGCGAAGCGACACCAACAACAGCACTATTAAATAAACAGCTATTTTCAAATAGGTAATTAATGGCAATATGAGTAACATCTACAAAAATTGAAATAGGCTTTTCTAGCAACAGAGTTGCGTTATCTTTGTAGAAAGTTTACAGATGAGTTTTTAAAAAAGCTACAGAGTAGCGTAACAGTATATTTAATTTTTAAATAGTAAGGTTTCGCTACTCTGTAGCTCTAATGAGGGGTATTCCTACATGTTCTACAAAGGTTACGTTGCTCTGCAACTGAAAATCAAACACTTAAAAATGACACTCATATTGTAACTGATAATCAATAACTTAAAATTGTAATTATTCTTTATTGTGTTAAACATTTTATTTATTTTATTTTTTCTTTTTACTTTTTCGTATTCTTTTTCTCAAACAAATTCGGAACAGGATTCTGTAATTCAGTTAGAGGCTGTAGAGGTTCAATCGAATTCTTTAGAAGAAACGGCAGCAGGTTTTGAAGTCCAAAAATTGGATTCTTTGGCAATGTCAAGTTATCAAACTTCAGATTTGGGCAGGCTTTTATCGTATCGAACACCTATTTTTTTGAAGTTTTATAGTATTTCGGGTTTGGCTTCTCCATCTTTTCGTGGAACGAGTGCAGGACATACACAGGTTTTTTGGGAAGGAATTCCTCTTAATTCTCCTACTTTGGGACAGGTAGATTTTTCGCTTTTTCCCATTGGTTTATTAGATGAAGTGAATGTTCATTATGGAGCTGCAAGTTTGCGTTATGGAGAAGGAGGTTTTGGAGGTGGAATTTCTTTAAATCATAATCCTAAAAATGTAATTGATAGTAATAAAAATAGTAATGGAAAAAATAATTTTTCATTAAATTGGATTCAATCCATAGGAAGTTTTCAAACTTTCAAACAGCTTTTGACTACTTCTTATTCTTTATTAGATTCAAAAAGATTAACTATAAAAGCTACAAGTCGTCTTTTTTATAAATCTGCAAAAAATAATTATCCTTATAATTACAATCAAAAAACATTTACTAGAAAACGAGCAGCCACAGAGCAAAAAGGAATCGTTCAAGAATTTTATTTTTTACCTACAAATACAGCGCAGCTTTCAAATCATCAATTTTCGTTTCATTTTTGGGCGCAAGATGCAAGCCGAGAACTTCCACCACCTATAACAGTTCCTATAAACGAAGAAACGCAAGATGATTTTTCGCTTCGCAATCTTTTACAATGGAAATACAAAAAACGAAATTTTGAAATCAGTACAAAAGCAGGTTATTTATATGATTTTTTAGAGTATCGAAATGAAACTTCTGCTATTGTTTCAAAAACTAAAAATCAATCGTATCATTTGCTTTCAGAATTAAAATACGCCCCTTCTCAAAAAATTCTTTTACAAACAGGAATCCGAATACGGCAAGATTTTGCTGATGTAGATGGTTATAATCAGACCTATTCACAAGCACAACAAAGTATTTTTGCTTCGATAGAATATTCGCCCTCTCCGTTTTTTCAAACTAATTTTTTAGTTCGTCAAGTTCTTTTGGATAATGAACTTCAAGCCTTTTTGCCTTCTTTAGGAATTAATTTTATTAAAAATAATTTGGAAATCAAAGTTAATGCAGCTCGTAATTTTCGTGCGCCTACCTTGAATGATAGATATTGGTTTCCTGTTGGTAATCCTAATTTGAGAAATGAAGAAGGTTGGAATGGAGAATTTTCGGCAAATTATCATTTGATTAATAAAACTGAAAATAAAAAAACTACAAAACTCTCTTTTTCTTCGCTTTATTTTTGGGCAAATATCAATGATTGGATTTTGTGGTCGCCTGCTGTGGCTGGTTACTGGCGACCTGAAAATTTGCGTTCTGTCTTTTCGCAAGGAATTGAAAGTAATTTATTCTTCAAAAAAACGAATCAAAATTTCAATCTTGAAGCGAATATTTCATATACTTATACCAATTCTAAAAATCTAAAACAGATTAGAGATTTGGATGAATCGGAAGGGAAACAGCTTATTTATACACCTTTTCATCAGCAAAAAAGTTTTGTTTATGCAGCTTATAAAAGTCAGTTTTTGAGAATTGAACAGCAATTTGTAGGCAAACGATTTACCACAACGACAAATACAGAATATTTACCTTCTTATTTTTTGGCTAACTTTTCTTTAGGAAAAACGATTAATTATAAAAAAGCTAGTTTTGTCTTAGAGCTAAATTGTCAGAATATTTTTGATTATCAATATCAATCTATGGCTTTTTATCCTATGGTAGGGCGTAGTTTTGAGTTGGTTTTGAGAACGAAATTTTAGTATTCTGTATCACATGTTCTATTTTGTGACACTCTTAGACCGATATATTCTATGAAAAATCACAGCTTTTATTTCATTATTTTCCTGCTTTTTTGGATTTCTTGTAGCCCCAAACCCAAACCTTTTCCAAAAGAAGGGTTTAGTAATTTATCAGATTCTATGGAATTTGTATTACAAAAAAATCAATTTTATATACAAGAACCAAAATATGGTGAGTGGTTGGAACGCAACAAAGAAAGAGGACAAACTTTTACAGAATATTGGAACAAAGATGGAAATATAAAACCAATTCAACCAACAGAAAAAAGAAAGAAAATCTACTTTCAACTGTATGGACATTTCAATGAAACACAGCTTCGTTTGATGGATTCGGTGCAGCGTTTTTTATCTATTTTTTATGAACTGCCGATTCAGAGGTTAGAACAAAAAAGCCTAGATTCTACACAATTAGACACAACAAATTGGCGAGTACAGCAGCGTAATGGTTTTCAAGTAAAGACAGGTTTTATACTGGATTCTTTAGAAAAAAACTTGCCTTCTGATGGCGTTTTGTTAGTTGGTTTTACTACAAATGATTTGTATCCAAGTCAGAAATGGAGTTTTGTTTTCGGACAAGCACGATTACATGACCGAGTAGGAGTTTGGTCGATGGTTCGTTTTGGTGATGCAGATTTGATAAGTCAAGATACTGATGCTTTTAATTTGGCTTTACAACGAACTTGCAAAACGGCTGTTCATGAAATAGGTCATATTTTTTCGCTTCAACATTGTATTTTTTATCGGTGTGCCATGCAGGGTTCAAATAATTTGACAGAATTAGACGGACACCCTTCTTATTTTTGTCCTGTTTGTGATGCCAAAATTATATCAAATTTAAACCTTCCTCTATCACAGCGATACGAAAATCTAGCTGCCTTTTGGAAAAATCAACAACAGTTAGAAACAAGTAATTATTACAGAAAATCAGCTTTGTCTTTGAGGAGAATGGACTAACTTCAAATGCAGCAACGAGGGACGAGAGATTGGGGAATAGAATTTCGAATGCAATGAGCGAAAATCAGCCTAAAAAAATAAAAGAGATTTCAAACAATATACTAGAAATATAATTTCCCCCAATTCCCAATTCCCAATTCCCAATTCCCAATTCCCAATTCCCAATTCCCAATTCCCAATTCCCAATTCCCAATTATTCCTTCCATTCAATTTCAAAACCACCTATACCATCTATATAAATTGTAGAAAAGTTGGTGTCTTTAGGTCTTTTGATAGTGATTTTGAGGTTCTTTTTGCTGGCAGCTTTTTCAGAATCTTGTTCTACTACAATTCGTTTGTCTTGCTTATGAAATACAACGTAGCGTTTTCCTGCTGGCAAATCAAATTTGAATGAATTACCTTTTTCTTCTACTTTTTTGATAGTAGGTTTTACTTTTTTTTCTTCCAAAATTTTGATTGCAGTTGATGCTTTAGGAATTCCGTAGCCTATATAATTATTTCCAAAAGGATACAGACTAGCTGATTTTTCTATTGTTTCGAAGATTTCTTTGTTAGTTGCCTTTGGATTTTTTTGCCACAAACACGCTGCAAAACCTGTTATATTTGGTGCAGAAAAAGATGTTCCATTAAGTGAATAACAAGCCACATTGGGTTTCAAAAATTCCACAAAATCTGCCCCTATACTGCTATAACTCATTTTAAGACCTGCTCCATTTGTCGCACCAATAGAAAGAGCAAACGGACTGTCCCCCGGTGTAGAAACAATTTTCCAATCGTCCCAACCTTCATTTCCTGCCGAAACAACTATCAAAATTCCTTTTTCATTGAAAGCCATATCAACAGCTTTGCTCACAACACTTGTTTTGCCGTCCATTTGAGAGGTAACATAATTATCTTTGTCATCATCAAAACCAACCGAATAGCCCAAGGAAGTGTTGATAAGTTTTACACCTGCGCTATCCATCCATTCCATAGCAGCCACCCAAAAATCTTCTTCTGAGCGAGTTTCTGTTACGCCATGGTCAGTTCTTGCTAAATAAAATTGAGCTTCTGAGGCTGCTCCAACTTGATTTGAATTATTTTTATCATCATTATATCCTCCTATCATTTCCAAAACCGTTTTTCCATGCGAATCGTCAGAGGTTTCTTTTTCTCTAAAAAGGTCTTTTTGTTTTGGATTTACAAAATCACGCATTCCCAAAACACGGCTACTATCTAAGTGCTTTAAGTAATTACTTTTATCACTTCCATAAAAACCTGCATCAATGACACCGATTACCACTCCTTTTCCTGTTAGGTTTTCTTTTTGAAAAACTGAAAGTTCTAGCTGTTCCATTGCTTCTCCCATTTCTTTTTTTTGTGTTGTGGTACAAGATAAGGGTTTCCATTTTGTTGTCAAGGCTTGTAAATGTGTTACAAAAGGAAGATTTCTAACTTTTTCTACTTCTTCTTCATTTAGACAAATAGAAATTGCATTGAGCCATTTTGATTTTACGATTGACTTGTCAGTTACTGAATTTTCTATTTCGTTTACAAATTTTTCAGAAACTGAAATATCGCTATATTGCCACAAAGGTAGATTTTGTACTGTTCTATTTTCGATAGTTTTGGCAGAAATGGCAGCCGAATAATCGTAGTTAGTTGTATCTTTTTGAGAAAAGAAAACCCAGTATTTTGTCTTATTAAAATTGTCAGAATTAGAGGAATAATTTTGAGCAAAAACAGAAAAGCCAAACATAAACTGCAAAAATGTGAAAAATAATGCAGCCAAAAACGGATAGTTACGTATATTCATAAGAGAGGTTTTGAGAAAGTAGTTAGAAAGGATAAGTATAGCTTAATTTATAGTTTTGATGATTTGATAATCAAATTCAATTTATTTTACTTCATAATTTGTTCCAAAATGCGTTTTAGGTCAGTTAATTCTTATCAGATTAGAGAAGATAGACATCAACATTTTTTATTAGAAGAACGAAATGACCCTGTTACAGGCGATAGTTTTTCGGAAGGTGATGAGGTGGTTTTTTGTAGTGTCTGTAAATCTGCTTTTTTGAAAGATTCTTGGGGATATATGGGAAATAAACATTGCAATCAGCGTGCAACATTACCTATTTTTCCAAAATCTAAAAAATTAACGCTCAAAAAACCGATCGAATTGCCGTTTGTATTTGCAGATGCCGACCAGCGAAGCTCAGCATTTTTTGTTGATGTACTTGTCTTAGTAGGGCTTTGCATTACTATTGCAGCTATTACTGTCAGAATGCACATCGTTACGCACCCTTACTTTTATGCCGTTTTGAGTTTTATTTTATTTACATTCAGAGATAGTATTTTGATAAATCGAAGTGTAGGAAAATCATTTCAAAAAATGTATTTTATTGATGTAACTACAAATCTTCCTGCTACTTTTTGGCAAACCTTAGGAAGAAATTTGCTCTATTGGGTAATGAATGGAATTTTTGCTCTAGTATTTATGATTACAAAGGCTTTAGACAATAAAATAGAAGATACTCCTCTTTTATTCTTTTTTATTGGTTTGATAACCATTGCTACAAATATTTTTTATGTCAAAGAAAACATAGAAAATACATATTCATGGTTTGATAAATTGTTAGGAATACGATTAGTAAAGAAAAAAACAGCAATCAGTAACCAGTAAATTTCTCTATAGTGAATGTTACAAATTGAAATTTTAATTCGTTGATTATCAATAAAAAAGTAATTTCTTCCCAATTCCCAATTCCCAATTCCTAAATTTTAGAATTTGAATCGAAGAAAACCGAGAGCAAAAGAAATATTATTTCCTCCTCCTTCTATATCTCCAATAAAAGACGAAATATCTTGCGTGCTCAGTCCTGCTTCGTAATGTCCTCTACGTGCATTATACATTATACCAAATGGAATATTGATATTAAACTCTTGATTTCCTCCTGTACTAACTCCAGATGAAATTGTCAATAATTTGTTTAGACGAAGATCGCCACCGATTGCATATAAATTACTTGCTAAACTACCTGGGGCATCGGGGTTGATAGGCACAAGGACATCGAAACCTAGATGAGCTGTTTTGAAAAATTCATAACTTGCTCCTACACGAGCCATAGCGGGCAAATCATCATCAAATTGTTCGCTTCCTTCCCAAGAAAGAGCCGAACCCTCTCCTCCTAATTGAAATGTTTCTGGAGAGTAAGTAATAAAATTATAATTATCAAAACCTACTCCTTGTGTCTGTGCCAAAACTCCATCAGTTAGGTTATATACGTTGCCTGTCCAAGACATTTTTCCATAATTGACAAGAGCAGCTCCTACATATAAATTTCTTTTAACTACTACGTTGATTCCGACATCAATTCCATAGCCATTTCCGATAGGTTTAGGCAAAGCAAAACGAGAAAAGCCTTTTTTAGGCTGATAACCTACATTAGTAGGACTAGGAATATCAAAGCCTTCTACTGGAAAAGAAGGCGAAAGAGCAATCGTTTGTGATATAAACTCATTGTTTTGTGCTTCTAAATTTATTAATGAAATACCACTAATATAGCGTCCTCCAATGCCTGCAAATACTTGTACATCATAACTATCCACTATTTTTGCACCATAAGCAAAATTATATTCTCTTGTCCAAAGCATCTGAATAGTAGAATTATTCATAATTGTACCATAATTGAATAAGCTATCTTCTTGGTTACGAAACCCAAAAACTACCTGATCTCTTTGAGCTGGAGATACATCTGAGTTATTGGGGATAATATCTCCATTTGAGAGCAAAAGATTAGTAAAATAAGAAGCATTCTGACCTAAAAACAAAATTTCACTAAGTGTAGAGTTGGTTTTGCTATAAAAATCTAGCCTGTCACGAATACTAAAAGCAAAACCACCAAATTTTTCAGAACTAAAGTGTACACCAAATAAAGTAGCATTGATAGTAGCCGAAATTGGAGTATTCGTTAAATTTCTTGCAGCTTGTTCTTTTTCGCTATATGTAAGTTGATAGTTTTGACCATAGAGTTTGGGAAAATAACTCTTCAATATCTGACCAAATGTGATATTTTCTGTAAAAAAACCAATATTACCTTCCAAAAAACCAAATGTTATCTTTGGGTCTCTAAAGCTCTTGCGAATAGCTAAATTAGCAGGATTAACACCAATAGCTTGGTAATCCGTGGCAAAAGTAGTGGCTACTCCTCCTCTTCCTGTTACGGCGTAAGAAGTTAGTTCTTGTCCCAAAACCGAAACAGACAAACAAAATACAAGTAGAATAGATAAAATAAAGCTAGAAAAGGCTTTATTTATAAAAAATAATTTAGTAGAAAAATGTCGTAATAGATAAATTGATTCCATTTATTTGTTGATTAATCTTTAGCTCACATCATAAATTCTGTATCAAAATTAATAGATAAAAATACAGATAAATGAACTTAGGAAAAAGAATAGCATCTTTTTTTGTAATTAGTACCAAAAATTACTTAGATTCTCTCAAACAAACAACTTTATTTTAATTTTAATTTTGTATTTCCAAATTTAATATAATTTTACATTTATCAAATAGACTTATTCCTATTTTAAAGCCAATTATGAAAAATATTTATTACAGTATAGGACTTATGTCGGGTACTTCATTAGACGGACTTGATATTGCACTTTGTAAGTTTGAAAACTACAAACAAAAAGACCAGCAAAACAATTCTTCATTATGGAATTATAAAATTATCAAAACCAAATTTATAGAATATGATAAAACTTGGAAAAACAATCTCCAAAATGCTCATCTTTTGTCAGCCTTCGAGCTCAAAAAACTAGAAACAGAATGGACAGAATTTAGTATAGAAAATGTAAATAAATTTGTTTTGCAAAGCAAGGATTTTGATTTCTCCTCTTTAGATTGTATTTCCTCACACGGACATACTATTTTTCATCAACCTTCCCCAAAAGAGAAGAATAAAAACAAAAGTGAAAATAAAAATAAAGTTAATCAGCAATTAGGTTTTACGCTTCAAATTGGAAATGGTGCCATGTTATCCGTACAGACAGGTTTTAAAACTGTTTGTGATTTTCGTCAGACTGATATTGCTTTGGGTGGACAGGGTGCGCCACTTGTTCCGATAGGCGACGAACTACTTTTTTCTGATTATGATTTTTGTTTGAATTTGGGAGGAATAGCAAATATTTCGTTTAATAAAAACAAAGAAAACCAACAACAAAATCAACAACAAAATCAACAACAAAATCAACAACAAAACCAACAACAAGAGAATAAACTAAATACTCGTTTTGCCTTTGATATTTGTCCTTGTAATATGGTTTTGAATCATCTTTCTAACAAGCTAGGTTTTGAGTACGATAAAGGAGGAGAGTTAGCAAAAGAAGGGAAAATCAATGAAAAATTACTTCAAAAATTGAATGATTTAGATTTTTATAAACAAAATTATCCCAAATCTTTAGGTAGAGAATGGGTAGAAGAATTTATTTTTCCTTTATTAGAACCAAAGAAAACAAACGAATCAGAACAAAAACAGCAAAACATAAAAGATTTATTACACACTTGTACGTATCATTCAGCTTTTCAGCTTGCAGAAAGCATAAAGAACATTGATTTGACTTTGCCAAAAACAAAAAAGAAGCTATTGATTACAGGAGGAGGAGCTTATAATGATTTATTAATCAATTATTTAAAAGAATTTTTACCAACTATTGAAGTAGAAAAAGGAGAAGAAACCCTTATTGCCTACAAAGAAGCTCTAATTTTTGCCTTTTTGGGAGTTTTAAGGCTTAGAGGAGAAACAAATACCTTAGCTTCGGTTACAGGAGCAACAAAAAATACCTGTTCAGGAAGCATTTATTTGGCAGAATCAGAATGACCGGCACTTTCGGAACTCTGAGTTAGAGGTTTAGAAACGGTCTGAATCATATAATTTTTCTGCTGAGAATCTTGTGTACTAATCTTATCAGCAGCATTTTCAGTTTTTTGTCTTTCTTGTATCTTCACAACAAGAGCAAAAATAAATAAAGGCAAGATAATTAGAGCTGATAGTTGAAGAGTTGTTAGGGTAAACGCACGAAACTTTTTATACTGCTTTCAGTATGTTTAAACACACTTTAACTATCAGAGTAAATTCAATTTGCAAAGT
>PFKD01000009.1 GCA_002784125.1 Flexibacter sp. CG_4_10_14_3_um_filter_32_15 | reverse complement strand
AAAACTGGTAAAAGAAGCCTATTCTCGCTTGAATGAATCGGTTCGTGCTTCTCATATTTTGATAATGGTAGAACAATATGCAAACCCAGAAGATACATTAGCAGCTTACAAAAAAATCCAAAACATCAGAAAAAAAGCTGTTGCAGGAGAAAATTTTGCAGAACTAGCAAAAACCTATTCGGATGACCCTTCAGGAAAAATAAATGGAGGAGATTTGTATTATTTCTCTTCTCTTCAAATGGTTTATCCTTTCGAAACGGCAGCTTATTCTACTCAAAAAGGTAAAATTTCGGAGATTGTTCGTACTCGTTTTGGGTATCATATTTTGAAAGTAACAGACAAAAAACCATCTTTAGGAAAAGTTCAAGTAGCTCATATTATGATTCGTTCGTCTGAAGGAATGATTGCAGAAGATACATTGAAGGCGTACCGAAAAATTCAAGAAATCTATTCTCAATTAGAGAAAGAAAACGACGAAGCAAAACAAAAAACATTATTCGAAAATTTAGCCAAACAGTTTTCTGAAGATTATCGCTCAAGAGAACGTGGTGGACAGCTTACCAACAACGGAAATCCAGAATTTACTTCGGGAACGCTTGTTCCTCCTTTTGAAGAAAAATTATCTACTACCAAAAAGGGAGAAATTACTGCACCTTTCAAAACTGCTTTTGGGTGGCATATTGTACGCTTGATAGAAAAAGATGCGATTGAGCCTTTTGAAGATTTGCAGCCCATTCTTCAACAAAAAATAGCGAAAGATTCTCGTGCCGAAATTCAACAAGCCGTTCTGATTGATAAATTAAAAACTGAAAATGGTTTTTCTCAAAACAAAAAAGTAGATGATATTCTGACACAAATGGCAGCTGATTCTGCTATTCAGAAAGCAAATATGTGGACGGTTAGTCGTTTCGAAACTCAAAATCCAAAATTAGCAAAGGATAAAAACTTATTTATGGTGGGAACAAAAAACTACACATTAGATAATTTTGCTTCTTATTTGGAAAAAGAAAATAAACTTCCTGCTCCTGAAAAAGCATTGCCATTTTTGAGAGAAGAATATCAAAATTTTGTAGCTCAAAAAATCATTGATAATGAAAAATTATTATTATCAAAAAAATATCTTGAATATCGCTTCTTATTGCAAGAATACTATGATGGAATTTTGCTTTTCAAGATAATGGAACAAAAAGTGTGGGCAAAAGCTCTAGCTGACCAAGAAGGTTTGATGAGTTTTTATGAAGAGAATAAAGAAAATTATCGTTGGCAAGACCGTGCAAAGGTTACTATTTATAATGCAGCCGATCAAAAAACGCTTTCTATGTTGAAGGATAGTTTGAAATTGGGTTATTATGCAGTAGATAATTTTCAGCCTTTAAAGCTAGAGTTTGATAGAAGAAATGTAAAACTCTCAGATGAACAAACCAAAAAACTAGCTCCGTTTGCATTGGCTGCCAAAACAAATCCTTCGTATGTCTTTACATTAGAAGCTGCTAAAGGAATTGGAGAAACAAATGAGATGATGAATAATAGAATTGATGCTATACGTGCATTTTTCAAAAAAGAAGGCATTGAGAATGTTCGTTTTGTTGCTCAAAAGATAGGAAATGCAAAAGTAGCAAAGGCAATTATTCAAATCAA
Source organism: Flexibacter sp. CG_4_10_14_3_um_filter_32_15 (assembly GCA_002784125.1). Taxonomy (GTDB): domain Bacteria; phylum Bacteroidota; class Bacteroidia; order Cytophagales; family Bernardetiaceae; genus Bernardetia. Next base: position 10,869 of record PFKD01000009.1, on the reverse strand, counting down.
AATCTTGACAACAAACTATAAGGTTTTGGAAAAACGCTTCAATAAAGAAAATGCCCTTCGTTTGGAAATCACAAATGGACTTTTTGAAAAACAAGCACAGCCTATTCTTTCAAAAATAGACTTCAAAAAAGGAGATTATACTGTTGAAGAAAATGGAAGAATGTATTATGTAATTGTTGAAGAAATCGAACCAGCGAGAGTAAAAAAATTAGAAGAAACTCGTGGTGTTGTTATTTCAGATTATCAACAATTCTTAGAAAAAGAGTGGATTGAAGAACTCCGTAAAAAATATGAGTTCACTACAGACGAAAAAGTAATGCAGTCAGTGTTGGAGAAGAACGCAAAACACTAAAAAGCTCTAAAAAATAGGAAAATAAAGTGTACCTTTGCAGCCATTAATTTTAAGGTAATTATACGTTGTTTTTTGAGAAAAAACAGAACAAAAATACTAAAGAACCAACGTTCTAATTAATTTTAAACTATCTTCTTTCTGATATGGAAATTATAGCTGTTATTTTAATTCCTTTACTAGGCATTTTAGCTTTACCACTCTTAAAATGGAACAAACTCGCTTACCATCTTTTGTTAATAGGCTTGATAATCTTGAATACAGCGTTATTAAGTTTTCATGTTGCTGACAAACAAGTTACACATGTTTTTGGAGTTCTTACTTTTTATATGGATAAATATGCGTGGTTTTTTGTAATCTTGATTCATGTCGCATGGCTTGTTACTATCATATATAGTTACTCGTTTTCTTTATATCACTTTCAAAAAAAAATAAGTCGCTTTTACGGTTTTTTGAGTGTGGTCATTAGTATTTTGCTCGCTAACATACTTGCAGGGGATATGCTTACCATGTTTTTATTTTATGTGTTAGGTATTCCTTTTACCTATCCATTGCTTATATTGAGAGAACATGAAAAATATATAGGTCGATATTATTTGCTTAATACACTCTTACCTGCATTTTTGATGTTTCTGCCTGCTATCCTTATTATTTATAACATTACAGGTTCAACCTATTTTTATGAAGCTCCTAGCAAGGCTTTGCAAGAACATGGTGATTTAGCAGCCTTATGTTTAGTTTTATTTGTGATAGGTATTTCTAAAAACTCTGTTATGCCTTTTCATACATGGCTACCAAAAACCATGTCTGCCCCTGCCCCCGTTAGTGCGTTGATTCACTCGGTAGCTGCCGTAAAATCAGGCGTGATTGTAATGACTAAAATTGCAGTTTATGTTTATGGCTTAGATTTTTTGCGTTCCCTGACTTCTGACTTTTTAACAGGTGGTTGGCTGATTTATCTATGTGGCATTACATCAGTTTATACGGCGTATAAAGCCTTAAAATCAGATAATTTAAAAGTTCGTTTTTCTTATTCTACAATAGGACAAATTTCATATATCATCATTGCCTTGTTGGTTGCGACACCTGCGTCAGTATTGGGAGCTATGCTGCATATCATTACTCACTCTATTGCTAAAATGGGTCTATTTTTTGTAGCGGGTACGTACAACAGTTTGTATAAAACCTTGAAAGCTGACCAAATAGCTAAAATTACACCTTATACACCTTGGCTAGTCATTGCTGTCGCTATTTTTGGTGCTTCCATTACGGGGTTTCCTTTTTTTGCAGGTTATCACAGTAAAGATTTGATGCTTTTAGAAGAAATACATACGGGTAACTATGCAGCAGCCGTATTTTTGCTTATTGGTAGTCTTATTAACATTTTGTATATCTATCCCGTTGTAAAAAGTGGATTTTTTTATAAAGAAAAAGTCCCTTTGGAGGTCAAGAAAATACCGTGGGGAATAAAAATAGCTATTTCTGTCTGTGTTTTTATTATAATTTCATTTTCGTTTTATACCTATTATATTGTTCGTTATTTTGAAATGTAAATTTGGTATAATTTTTTTTGATACGTATATTTGAATGTCGTAGTGCTTTTTTTTACTGTTTTTTACTAAAAAAGTACTGTACCCTACTATTTTTATTTTTTAATCTCAACGAGGTTTTAAAAAATGGTTACAGTAGGCAAATGGTTTGCCTTTTCCTTCCATACAGTTTTTTTTCCAATTCAAAATACTAGTTTAGGAAAAGGCAAGCCTTTTCCCTACAAAAAACGATAATTTGTTATACACCCAATCAACATGAGCGTCATTAAAAAAGGTAACTAATTGCCAAATTCTATTCTGTGAAATGTCCGTTTTTTTTTATAGGATAGGGTTTGCAAACCCTATCCTATGAAAAAACAAATTCGTATTTTGCTAAAAATAAGTTGATATAGAGAATTTTAAAAAAAAATAAAAAAAATAAAAAAAGAACACTCACATTGTTTAATTATATCTTTTATTCTGATTTGTGTTCTTTAATTTCTGCTCTCAATCCTCCAAAGCACTAACCAAAAATGTATTTTTCAAGCCCAACCAAATCATCAAAAATACAAATGCCCACGTCAAATAAATTTCATAATAATCTCTAGTGAGTGTAAACTTATTTTCTTTGATTTCAGAACGTTCTAATTTATCAATATTAGAGAAAATTTCGCCTAGAGAAGCGTTATCGGTAGCTCTAAAGAACTTTCCATCACTAATTTCTGCAATCTGACGCATAACAGTTTCATCAAGTGCATTATCGATATATTGAACCTGTCCAAAACGGTTTCTGTAAGGTACTTTTCCTTCTTTTCCGACACCGATAGTATAGATTTTTACGCCATAACTATACGCTAATTTGGCTGCTGTAATTGGGTCAAGACTTCCTGCATTGCTTTCTCCATCCGTCAAGAGTATCATTACTTTTGATTTGGTTTCGCTGTCTCTCATTCGGTTTGTACCTACTCCGATAGCACTTCCGATGGCTGTTCCTCCTTTTTGTATCATTCTAAAATCTATCTCTTCCAAATAACCATACAAAAGTTCGTAATCTGTGGTAAGTGGCGCAAGGCTAAAGGCATCTCCAGCAAAAACTACAATTCCGATTCGGTCTTGCAAACGTCCTTTTATGAAGTTATTAGCAACCATTTTGGCAGCTTCCAAACGATTTGGTTTCAGGTCTTCAATTTGCATCGATTCCGAAATATCCATTACAATCATAATCTCAATTCCTTCTGTATAACGTTCTGGAGGCTGTTCGGACGTTTTTTGAGGACGAGCAAGAGCAATCAAAACAAAAATCAAAAACAGACTGAAAAATACTTTTGGAACGTGGCGTAAGATTGTCCAAAAATCTGATGTTAGGCTTGTATCTGGAAAAGCAACTTCTAATTTCTGACGAAAACGCACAAAAATAAGCCATTTTAATAAAAATAAAAACGGAACTCCAATAAGTGCATACAACCAAAATGGACTTTGCCAGTCAAAACTTTGAAGCGTTTCGAGTGTAAACCATTTAAAATCTAACCATTCAAAACTTGATTTATTAAACATTTTCTTCTTGATTTAATTTTTTATTTCTTTTCTTGACTTGTTTCTCAACAGACGAATTTTGTTTTTTTGAATTTTTATTTAGGTCATTTTCAGAAGTTACTCGCAGTTCTGCCAAGCGTTTTTCAAAAATATTGATAGCATAATTTTTTAGATTTCGGAGTGCTAATTCTGTGTTTTCGTCTATCTGCCCTCCATAAATTGCTCTATCAATTACTTTAAGATTTTGCCCTAAAGATTCGTTTTTGGTAAGACGAGAAATTTCACTAGATGTATAAGTCGTAAAAGGTTCGTTTTTGAGCTTTTCGATGTAGGCTTTCCACATTCCTAGCGTATGGTCGGTGGCTTCTGAATTTTCTATTTGTTTCAACTGATTGGCATATTCTTGTATAAACTTTTCGTGTTGGCTCTGCAAACGTTTCAAACGATAACCTCTTCTGATACTTTCTCCAAAAAACACAAAAAACAAAATAATTCCAACTAATAAAACCACTACAATCAGTCCATATAAAGGATAATTTACAAATCTTGGGATTTCTATAAAAGTAGTGTTTTGATAAAAAGTAATGCTATCTTTTTGTAGCATGGTTGCTAAGTTTGCTTCTGACAAAACAAATTCGGTTTCTTTGGTAGAAACTTCTGTAAAATATTTTAGTGTGTCGCCTGTTTCTTGATTGAGTACAAAAACAGGTAGTTTAAGCGTTTGGATAGTGTCTAGTTCGAAAGTGCGTAACCAATAAATGGCACTATCGGTCGCAATTCCTTTCGAATCGGTTTGAGTAGGAAAAGCCTCTGTTTTTACCCATTCAAAAGGCTCAAAATCATAAGCCGAATCTGCAAAAACAACTTCTTTGTCATAATTATGAACAAAGGTTATTTTAAATGGAATATGTTTTCCGACTTTCAAACTATCTTCTGAAAAAGAACCTGTTATGGTTGGAAGGTTATTATCTTCCGAATTGCTATTTTGTGCAAAACTAGAAAAATTGCAAAAAGCAAAATTTCCCCAAAAGAAAATTAGAGTGAGCAGATGAAAAAAGTATTTTTTATTAATTTTCATATTTTATCGTTACTTGGTATCGAAACCCAAAGGGTTTTCAAAACCCTTAGGGTTTAAAATTCAGTAATTCAATTTTTTTATATCACAAACTTAACTTATAGAGTTTCTTTTTGCAATAATTGTGTAAGCTAATAACCTTTTTTGTGCAAATGGTCTGGGAAAGTTAATCATTTTTTAATTATTCTTGTAGCTTACGCTTTAGCGTGAGAGGGATTTTAACAAGATGCAACGTACTAAAAAACAACTTAATTATTATGAAAAACAACTACCTCGTTATTAGTGTTAGGGAACTAACTGTTTTATCTTTATTGATTTTTTTGCTTGGAATTTCTCAAAACACAACTGCTTTCAATCCTTCTTACAAAGTAAAGCCAGTAGAAGAAACAGAAGAATTAAAGTTTAGCCGTAAAAATAAGAATCAAAGTAAAGAAAAAACTACTAAAAAATCAGCTTCTGCTTTTGAAAGTACAATACAAAAGACTAAAAAGCAAAAAATATCGTTTCGAAAAAAACTTTCCATCTTAAAGCTAGTTCTAAAAAACAAACATCACAACAATAAGAAACATCATACAAAAAAACGTGTGAGGTGGAATGGTCAGCATACGGCTGGTCTTTTGAGTTGGTCAAGTGTTCTTGTAGCTGTAATGGCTTTTTTTACAGGACATTTTTTGCTTGGTATTTTAGCTTCTTGTAGTGCTATTCTTTTTCTACTTTTGATTTTTGTAGAAAAGGGCAATACAGGAACTGTTGATGACGTACTTTGGATTTTTTCTCAAATTATTAATATAATTGTGATTATAGGAACTGTTTTTGATCGATTTTTCTACTTAATTTCGGATTTTTTTATTGTTATATATTTTTTCAATCTAACCCTAATTTTTATTTTATGAAAACTACATTTTTAACTCTCGTTCTTTTGGTATTCGGATTTTCTTCGTTTGCTTTTATGCCTTCTTTTCCTGCTGAAAGCAACTCTACATCAGAAAAAAACAGAGCTGTAACTTCTGAAAAACCAAAATCAGAAACTACTAAAACTGTTACTGCCAAAGAACTCAAAGCAAAAATAGAAGCTAATTATGAAGCTAACAAAAAAGACATGACGTTGAAGGAGCGTATTGCTAACAAACTTCTCATCAAACAACTCAAAAAAGCTGATAAAAAAGATACTAAAAACCCAAATCAAACAAAAGACAGTACTTCTTTATTTCACCTTTTAGGAATTTTGTTGATTGTATTAGGTATTGTAAGTCTTTTATTCTTAAACCTATATGGAGGTATTGTTACTATTGTAGTAGGTATATTTGTATATTTATTGCCAGAACTAATTTAGTAATTATTAATTAAGATTTTAATAAAACAGAAAGCAATGCAATTTTTAATTAAATTGCGTTGCTTTTTTTGTCGATTTTTAGTAAATTCTAACGCTATTTTATGTGATTTTATCAGAACGGTTCAAAACAAAGTAGCTTGAAATAGATTTTATAAAACAGCAATAACTCACTAATAAAAGACCTTTCCAATAAATAAAAATTCAGTCATGAAAATAATCGAATTACTCAAAAATATAAAAACACAATCTATACATGGAGATTTAGAAGAAACGATTAATCAAATTCAATTCGATTCTCGTAAAATAGAAAAAGATGATGTTTATGTAGCTCTAAAAGGAACAGTAGCAGACGGACACCAATTTATCAAACCAGCCATTCAAGACGGTGCAAAAGCGATTATTTGTGAAAAATTACCTGTTTATTTAGAATCTCATATTGTTTATGTACAAGTAGAAAATACGGCACAAGCCTTAGGAATAATGGCAGGGAATTTTTATGGAAATCCTTCTAAAAAACTCAAATTAGTAGGCGTAACAGGTACAAATGGAAAGACAACCGTCGTTACAATTCTCTATAAATTATTCAAAAAATTAGGCTATAATGTCGGACTTATTTCGACGATTCATAACAAAATAAAAAGTCGAATTTATGCTTCTACTCATACCACACCTAATCCAGTAGAACTCAATAAATTACTTGCCGAAATGGTCAAAAAACGCTGTACACACGTTTTTATGGAGGTAAGTTCACATGCTGTCGTACAAAAACGTATCGAAGGACTTCATTTCAAGGGTGCTGTTTTTACGAATATTTCGCACGATCATTTGGATTATCATGGCACTTTTGCAGAATATATTAGAGCTAAAAAAGGTTTTTTTGATATACTTCCTCATACCTCTTTTGCGCTTGTCAATCAAGATGATAAACGAGGATTGGTTATGCTTCAAAACTGTAAAGCCAAACATGTTACCTATTCGATGAAATCTATGTCGGATTATAAAGTCAGAATTATGGATAGTTCTTTTGAAGGAATGCACTTACAGATTGAAGAAAAGCAGAACGGAAAAATCAACGGAAAAGAAACATGGACTAAATTAATTGGTCATTTTAATGCGTATAATTTAGTTGCTGTTTATGGTGTAGCGATGCTTTTGGGAGAAGATGAAGACGAAATTCTGACCGAATTATCCAATATAAAAGGTGTAAATGGTCGTTTTCAGCGTTATACCTCGTCGTTGGGAGTTCATGCCATTGTAGATTATGCTCATACGCCTGATGCACTTGAAAATATTTTGAAGACAATTAGTGAAATTAAAAAATCGAATCAGCATTTAATAACTGTTGTGGGATGTGGTGGAAATAGGGACAAAACCAAACGCCCAGAAATGGCTAAAATAGCGACTAATTATAGTGATTGGTCTATTTTTACATCGGATAATCCACGAACAGAAGAGCCAGAAAGCATCATACAAGATATGCTAGAAGGCGTAAAAGAAGTAGAACCTTCAAAATATCAAACTATTACATTGCGAAAAGAAGCTATCGAAAGAGCGTGTAGTATGGCAGGGAAAGATGACATTATTTTGGTGGCAGGAAAAGGACACGAAACTTATCAAGAAATAAACGGAGAGCGTTTTGAGTTTGATGATAGAGTTGTTTTGAAGGAGTCTTTGGAGTGATTTTGTGAGGAAAATGAAATACATTTTAAACACAGAGTTCGCAGAGAACACAGAGAACAAAATACATTTTTAAAATTATTTTATGCTAATTTTGTCCTACCTAAAAATTCTACTCAAAAATTAAATCTGCTTTTATGACTAATTGCTTCAAAACTATAATTTATTGTTCGGTTATTTTTCTTTTTTTACAATCTTGTTCTAGTCAAAAATCGGGTTCTCCCACAAGTGAAAGTATGGAAAGTAGCGAAACTACCACTAATCAAGACAAAGAAGAATCTGAAAAAGATGATTTGGACGAAGTGGTCGAAGAACAAGCTGAAGATGCAAATCCAGTTTCAGAATCAAAACCCTTACAACAAATTCTTATTCCAGAACAAAAATTTACTATCGAAAGGGTAATAAAAGTAAAAGACACCAAAAATAATAGTGATGTTTCTAGTGAAAGTTCTAGCGAAAACGAGCAGTTAAGTGTCAGTAACAAACACGCAAAAGTTTTATTATTTGCCAAAAAACTGCAAAAAGGTTCTTATCCGATTGCTAAAAATAATCTTCCTTACGCAACTGTACATGTAATGCTCACACAAGGACAAGAAAAAATAGAAGGAGATTTGGAAAATGGAACGGTAAAACTTCTACTTTTAGATTCGGCAGGAATAACAAAAGGGAGTTTTGAAGGAACGCTCATCAAAAATAATGAGCGTTATTTTATTGGAGGAAATTTTTCGAATTAACGCAATAAAAAACCCTAAGGGTCTTCGAAGACCCTTAGGGTTTAAAGGTTTAAAGCACCTCAATCACAAAATTATGATTTGTATAAATACAAATATCGGCTGCAATGGTTAAGGCTTCTTTTACCATTTGCTCGGCTGTCAAATGAGGTGCGTGGCGTTTGAGTGCAAGTGCAGCCGATTTGGCGTACATACTTCCCGAACCAATCGATTCTACCTCTTCATCAGGCTCAATGACATCACCCGAACCCGAAATAGTCAAGATTCCATCTTTATCAACTACAATCATCATGGCTTCTAACTTTCGGAGGTAACGGTCTGTGCGCCAGTCTTTTGCAAGCTCAATAGCAGAGCGTCTTACATTTCCACCATAGGAGTTTAGTTTTTCTTCGAAGCGTTCCAAAAGTGTGAAGGCATCGGCTGTTGAGCCTGCAAAACCTGTCATTACTTTTCCGTCAGCAATTTTACGAATTTTTTTGACAGTAGATTTGGCTACTGTGTTTCCCATGGTGGCTTGTCCGTCTGCACCGATGGCGATTTGTCCGTTGTGAGAAATGGCAAGAACGGTTGTTGATTTTATTTTTTGCATAGTTTTATTGGTATGAGGTCGTTGGTGGAGACACCAACAACGGCATTAAAACCTCATTGATGGCAATGCCTCAACGACGGTTAATTTATTAAAATTCATCATTAAAATCAGTATCAAAGTTAAATATTTTACGTTTGTATTCGTACTGACGACCAAAATAAACGTCTTTTACTCGGTTGTCTGCTGATACTTCTTCAGGTGTTCCGTTGGCAAAAGGATCGCCTTCAAACATAATATAAACTTTATCACAAATAGAAAGCGTTTCGTTTGCGTTGTGGTCTGTAATAAGCACGCCAATATTTTTTTGTTTTAATTTTGCTACTAGCATTTGGATATTTTCCACAGCAATTGGGTCGACACCAGCAAAAGGCTCATCTAACAAAATAAAATTTGGATTAGTCGCTACGGCTCTAGCAATTTCTGTACGACGACGCTCTCCACCAGAAAGTAATTTTCCTTTTGTAGTTTTGAAACGCTTCAAACGAAACTCTTCGATAAGCTCCTCCATTTTTTCTTTTTGGTCTTGCTTAGATAAATTTCGCATCTGTAAAGGAGCAAGAATATTTTCCTCTACGGTAAGTTCTCTAAAAACAGATGCCTCTTGCGCCAAATATCCAATTCCAAGTTGTGAACGACGAAACATAGGAAGCGAAGTAATATCTCTATCGTCAAGATAAATTTTGCCACTATTGGGTTTTACAAGACCTACAATCATATAAAAAGAAGTCGTTTTTCCAGCACCATTTGGCCCCAAAACACCTACAATTTCGCCTTGATTTACTTCTATCGAAACGCCATTTACAACAGTTCTGCCTCCGTAGCGTTTGATTAAATTTTCTGCTCTTAATATCATTTTTTTACAGTTATCAGTAATCAGTTACCAGTAATCAGTTAATTTCTTATTTTTTGCCGTTGTTGGTGTTTTAGCGATAGCGACACCAACAACTCATACTCTGAATCAAAACTACAAACTAAAATTTATTTTGTTCGCTAAAAATATTCTCAAACGCTTCATTTTGTGAATAAATAAGTATTTTATCTCTATTTATAGAATCTTTTAAGAACTTAGAAACCGAATCATTACTAATCAAATCTACATTAATTGTTAATTCTTTTTCTAAATCTAATTGTAAATTTATTAAATCAAATAAAGAAAAATCATGAGCATGGTGTATCAAAAAATCTATATCGCTAGTTGGCTTTTGCTGATTACGAGCGTAAGAACCAAATAAATAGACTTTTTGAACTTTGTGTTTTTTCCAAATGGAATGTAGATTTTGTAGCATACTTGTATAACAGACTTCCTAGTCTGTTTTTTTCGAACAGACTGGGAAGTCTGTTATACGTAATTATTATTCAAATAAAGCCAATTCTACCCATTCACACAAAATATGTCCTACCAAAATATGACTTTCTTGTATGCGTGGCGTATCATCAGAAGGAACATTCAAAATTATATCACAAATTTCTTTTAGTTTTCCTCCTTTGCTGCCTGTCATTCCTATCGTAATCATTCCAATTTGATTGGCTGCTTCGACGGCTTTTACGATATTTGGAGAATTTCCAGAAGTAGAAATCGCTACCAAAACATCGCCTTCTCTTCCCATTGCTTGTACCATTCTTTCAAAAACAATGTCATAACCATAATCATTTCCTACGGCTGTCAGATAGGAAGAATTGACGTGCAGAGCTTCAGCAAAAAGTGGTTTTCGGTCTTTATAAAAACGCCCAGAAAGTTCGGCAGAAATATGTTGAGCATCGGCAGCACTTCCACCATTTCCACAAAAAAGAACTTTTCCACCTTTTTCAAAAGTCGTTTTCCAAGCCTGTGCAGCCTTCGAAATGCTTTCTAATAAAGGTTCATTTGTCAAAATTCGCTCTTTTGTAGCGATGCTTTCCTGTATGCGTGTGTGTATGAAATTTTTGTTCATTGGATTGATAACTTTTTATTGTCTTTCTTCTAAAATGATTGTATGGTTATCTGACAATTTTTGTGGATTATTCAGAAATGGCTAATGCTCTCCATCTAAGATGTTCGAATTTGGTCATACCA